>NZ_JBPLBA010000083.1:0-3152 GCF_054039375.1 Desulfomarina sp.
AAAAAAACAACCTCATCTGCAGGAACAGTTGGATGAAAAACAGTTTCCCCAGAGATACACTTTTTCGGGTCGACACCATCAATGAAGATTTTGTCTTTAACGAGCAGGTGGTTGAGGTCTTTGACGATATGCTGGATCGTTCAGTTCCCTTCTACGGTGAAGTGATCAGGTCCAGTGCCAGGCTTCTGGACTGCTTTCTTCATTCCGGGGACAGGGTTTATGACCTTGGCTGTGCCACCGGCACAACTCTGCTTGAGTTTTCCAGAATCCTGAAAAAAAAGGGATTGCACTTTACAGGTATCGACAACTCGACGGCCATGCTCGCCAAGGCCCGGCTGAAGGCGAAAATCTATTCCAAAGAAGACAGCCTTGACTTTCTGGAAGAAGATATCACCACAATTCATCACCCGGGTGCGGGGGCTTTTATCGTCAATTACACCATGCAGTTCATCAGACCCCTTAAACGTGAAGAATTTGTACGAAGGATCTATTCCAACCTCAGGCCCGGTGGCATTCTCCTGCTCAGTGAAAAAGTCATCAGCCACGAGCGCCGTATAAACCGTGAATATATTGATATTTATCATGCCTTCAAACGATCCAGGGGATATTCCGAACTCGAAATTGCCAAGAAACGTGAAGCCCTGGAGAATATTCTTATCCCTTTTTCCATTGATGAAAACAGGGCGCTGCTGGCCAACTGCGGATTCCAGTCAGTGGAAACCTATTTTCAATGGTTCAATTTTGCCTCTTTCATAGCTGTTAAACCGGCCTGATTTCCCATGAATTACCTGTCGTTTCTCCCCTCTACAGCCCATTTTGACTCAATTTCCGAACTCCACCAGTCACGCAGTAACTGGGTCAACCAACAGAAAAAAGGTTTTCTCCGCTACCGCGAGCCCTGTCTTGAGCTTTCACAGTTCCAGGCAAGCCATGTGGACTGCGACAATGAAGTCGTGACCATCGGATTGCCGGATGAAATTGATGAAACCACGCAAAAAAAAATAACACTTGCCCTGCAGGATTTCATGCCCTGGCGCAAAGGTCCTTTCTCCATTTTCGGTACTGATGTGGATGCTGAATGGCAGAGCCAGAGGAAATGGCGGAGAATAGTTCCCGAACTTCCCGATTTAAAGAATAAGATTGTGGCGGACGTAGGCTGCAACAACGGCTATTACATGTTCCGCATGGTGCCACACAAACCGCAACTGATCCTGGGCTTTGAACCCTCCGTGCAGCACTATTACTGTTTCAAGGCGCTGAACAGCATGGCCGGATGCGACTGTCTCGACATCGACCTGCTGGGAGTTGAACATCTTCCCTTTTTTGAATCCTGCTTTGACGTGATTTTTCTCCTGGGCATTATTTACCACCGGCCCTCCCCCATTGACACCCTGAGGGATATTCTCACCGCCCTGCAGCCGGGCGGGACACTCATCCTGGAATCACAGGCTATCCCCGGAGACGAACCGGTGGCTCTTTTCCCTGAAAAGACCTACGCAAAGGTTCCGGGCACCTATTTTGTACCAACGGCAACCTGCCTCCACAACTGGATGGCCAAAGCAGGATTCAAAAATATCAAAGCATTCTGTTCGCATCCCATGTCCAGCAAAGAACAGCGCCGGACAAAATGGATGGTCTTTGAATCCTACACGGATTTTATCAGACCGGAGAACCCACAGCTGACGGTAGAAGGTTATCCCGCGCCCCTTCGTGTTTTTTTTAAAGGCACAAAGGGATAGAACTTTAACAACTCACCTGTTTTATAACCCTGCGTTTTTTATTATCTGTGAGTAATCAGCCGAAACCTGCTGTTCACCCTCGACCGGTAACCGCAAAGTGGTGTTGAAATCCACCGTCAATCTCCATCACATCAAGAAATCCGGCCGATTTGAGCTGCCCGATGACTGTCGAGGCGCTGACACGGTGATCCAGCGGTGGCCCCTGTTCACAGGCTTTGCTGTCCTTTTCCCAGTCAATAATCACAAGTTTGCATCCAGGTCGAATAACTCTCCTGATCTCCGCCAGCAAAGGATCTGGCGGGGTCAGTTCATGATAAAGTGCAATGAGCCAGATTCCGTCAACACTGCCATCTGCAAATGAAAGTTCATCCCTGTCCATCAGTGCGGGTCTGACGATACTGTCTTTCGGCAGGTTTTTTTCCATCTCTGAGATCATGACCGGCTCAATATCCAGGGCAAATATCTTTGCGGCAGGACCTGCGTATTTTGCGATTTCCCTGGTCAGATATCCTGTTCCGGCACCAATATCGAGGTATAAACTACCATCTCCAGAATTGACCAGTTCCCAGACAAGATGGGGAGGAATCCACCGCAATCTCTCTGGATTATTAAGCTTCTTTCTTTTAGCGGGATCAAATTTTTTCGCTGATGCCATAATCAGTCGCTCCTTTTTACTGTTCTGCAGCCCAATACGTAATGCAGTAATTGCTCACAGGCCCCCAGCCCTCTCCTGATCCTGATTGCATGTGTCCTCCAGACGACTCTTTTCCTGTACCACAACTACTATACCCGATAATGGCTGATTTATGCCCGGATCAGCTTCAATAAAAACAAATTCATTACAAAAGTTGTCATTCAGGCTGATTATGGTATACACTTCAAGATATTGAAAACCGTCAACTGTAAGACGGCAAAGAAAAAAAGACAGACATTTTCCATAATACAAGGAAATACCAGGAGTCAATACATGGACAAACAGAATTGTACCCTTTACAGCAGCGGCCTGAAAGGCGCCGAAGCAACCTTTGGAGAAGAGGCGGAAAAAATCGGGATAAAAGAAATTGTATACTCATTTGAAGGACATAAACTGTCCAGGGAGAAAAATGTCATAGTCCTCAGCCAGGACGAACTTGAACGAGGTGATATCAGTATGGAACTGGCTTCCAGAATGCTGAACCGCACCTATTATGAAACAGACAAAATCAGAAAGGTCCTGCAGACCATCTTTCATATGGTCAACAGCGGCCACCAGGTCTTTGTGGTCGGTTCCATCCAGGAAGACGATTCCGTAAAAGGGGGAACAGGCTGGGCCGTTGAACTGGCCAAAATGTTCAACCGTCCCCTTCATGTCTTCGACCAGCCCCGGAAAAAATGGTTTACCTGGCGGACCGGCAGCTGGCAGGAAGACAGTCC
>NZ_JBPLBA010000084.1:0-5083 GCF_054039375.1 Desulfomarina sp.
ATTTAGGTACTGATATTTCATCATTAAAATGGACCAGAGTCTTATATCGCAAATATGGCCCCATCTTCTGTGGCCACTTCTCAGGATATCGTTTTTTATCTGCGTGGGACTCCTGATTGCCAATTTTATCGAAAGCCTGAACTGGACCCACAGGCTGGCCACTCTGGCCAGACCCCTGATCCGGATGGGACGGCTTTCCTCCGTCACCGGCGCCAGTTTTTCCGTAGCCTTTTTTTCCGGTGTTTCTGCCAATGCCATGCTGGCCGAAAACTATGACAAGGGCAGGATTGACAAAAAGGAACTTGTTCTGGCCAATCTCTTCAATTCCCTGCCCCGCTTTTTTCTCCATCTGCCCACTGTCTTTTTTCTCACTGCCCCGCTGATCAAGGGTGCCGCGGTAATCTATGTCGGGCTCACCTTCAGTGCGGCCATCCTCCAGACTTTTTTTGTGATTCTTCTTGGAAGAATCAGCCTTCCCCCAAGAAAAGACGAAACTTCAAGCTCCTCATCAACTCAAAAACCCGAAAAAATCGACTGGCAGGAAGCCTTTCAAAAAAGTATAAAAAGACTGAAAAAACGACTGGTGAAACTGCTGAGATTCATGGTACCTGTCTATGTCGTCTTTTTTTTACTCAACAGGTACGGGGTATTCGCCCGACTGGAAGAATTGATTGCCACGCATGCCTGGTTTCTCGGCTGGCTGAACCCCAAGAGTATCGGTATCGTCGTACTCCATGTCACCGCCGAATTTTCAGCCGGTCTCGCGGCGGCAGGTGTAATGATCGCAGATAACAGCCTGACCTACCGGGAAGTTGTTCTCGCTCTTCTGGCAGGCAATATTCTGGCGGCTCCCATCAGGGCCATTCGTCACCAGTTCCCGTACTATACAGGAATTTACAGTCCGGGACTGGCCCTGCAGCTCGTCACCGTCAGTCAGGTCACCAGGGCACTGTCTGTTATCACAGTTGCCCTCTGTTATTATTTTCTTACCGCATAATTTTTATGGTTTCGAAAAATAGAATGCCCAGCCGATTTTCAAACAGATTTTTATTCCTGACCCTGGCGCTGGCGGTAACCTGTATCACCACCATTGTCATCTCCACCGGAATGGGCTATATCACCATCTCCGCTTCCGAGATTTTCAGAACAATTATCTCCTCCATCACCGACAACAGTGACCTGCTTGCAGGAATAGATAAAACCATTCCCTACGTTGTCATGGACGTGCGTCTCCCGCGCATCCTCACCGCCGCACTCGTGGGAGCGGGCCTTGCCATAAGCGGAGTCATCTACCAGGGCATTCTCCTCAACCCGCTGGCAGACCCTTATACCCTTGGCATTTCAAGTGGTGCGGCCTTCGGGGCGTCTCTTGCCCTTCTGGCCAATTTGACCATGTTCAGCCAGTTTTCCATCCCACTCTTTGCCTTCTGCGGTGCGATTGTCACTCTCTTTATTGTTATTCATCTCTCCACCTTTAACGGCCAGATCTCTGCCAATACCCTGATTCTCTCCGGCGTGATTGTCGGTGCCATCCTGTCCGCCGGGATCAGTTTCATGAAATACCTGGCTGATGAGCAGGTGGCCATTATTATTTTCTGGTTAATGGGATCCTTTGTTTCCAGCACCTGGAACAGTGTCCTGCTCATTGGTGCTGCCGTTCTCATCGGGGGAGTAATCACCTGTTTTTACGGGCGGGACCTCAATATCATGAGCCTTGGTTCCAGGTCATCCGATGCCCTTGGGGTGGAGACCGCCAGAGTCCGCATCATTCTGCTGCTCACAGCCTCTTTTGTCACCGCAATCTGCGTGGCCATGACCGGGATCATCGGCTTTATCGGCCTCATCGTCCCCCATCTCATGCGCTTTATGGTTGGGCCGGATAACCGCAGACTTCTGCCCGTCTCGGCCCTCGCGGGCGCCATACTCCTGCTTCTGGCAGATACCGTGACCAGGGCCGTACTCCCCGTGGAAGTGCCCATAGGCGTATTGACCGCCCTGATCGGCGGGCCTTTTTTCTGTGTGATCTTCCGAAAGAGACAGCGGGGGGTGCGCCATGAATAACAGTATTTTTTCAATTGATCATCTCTCTTTCGCCTATAAAGAGACACCCGTACTCCACGATATTTCACTCTCCTTAAAGGAGGGCCGGTTTTACGGCATAATCGGCCCAAACGGTTGCGGCAAGACAACCTTTCTTGACCTGCTGATCGGCAATCGCAAACCGGACCGGGGAAGTATTTTCTTTATGGATAAAAGGATTGAGGACTATTCGCGTAAAAAACTGGCCCACAGGATTGCCCTTGTTCCCCAGGAATTCAGCACCGGATTTGAATATACGGTGGAAGAAATTGTCCTCATGGGCAGGCACCCGTATATTCCCCGTTTCGGTTCCCCTTCCGCCGAAGACTGGAACCATGTGAGAACGGCCATGGAAACCATCGGCATCCTGGGCGAGCGGAACAGACAGTTCACAGAACTGTCCGGCGGCCAGAAACAGCGGGCCGTGGTGGCCAGAGCCTTTGCCCAGGATACCCCGGTGCTTCTCTTTGATGAAGCCACGGCCAGTCTGGATATAAAATACACCCTGCAGATTTTTAATGTGGCAAAAAAACTTGTCAAAAGCGAAAAACGAACAATAATTGCAGTTATACACGATCTCAACCTCGCGGCTGGCTACTGTGATGAGATTCTTTTTATGAAAAAGGGGCGCATTCACCATTTCGGCGCCACCAGGCAGGTTATGACCCCGGAAAATATTCTGGATGTATTCGGGGTTTACGCAAATATTTCCGGGAGACAACAGGGCGGGAACCTGCATGTTAATTTTCAACCTAAATCCTGCACTTCAGAAAATGAAAAAATGTAATTATTGCCTTATTTCTATATGTTATGATATGTTTAGCGGATTTGGCCATTCACTTTTTGAGTGAATGTAAATTTTTTCATTTTCTTTGCCCTGCGGGATTGGCAATTTTACCGAATCTGCTTCGTTTTCAATGGCTTGAAGTATGCCTATACGTCAGCGCCATTGAACCTCGCATCTTCGGCAGGTAAGCGTAGACTCCGAACTTACCAATTGCAGGATTTAGGTCTTACGTTTTTCCACATCATTAATCTGATTTTTGAGGAGCTATGAATGAATAAGGAACAACTGGATAAATTCCGTTCTCAACTGCTGCAGAAAAGAGATGAAATTCTTGCAGAGGCCGGAAAAACCCTCTCGGAAATGACGGACCAGACAACGAATATACCGGATCCTAATGATAGAGCAACGATTGAATCGGGAAGGAGTTTTGAGCTTAGAATCAGGGATCGGGAACGTAAACTGCTTGCCAAGATTGAACAGGCCATCGTCCGGCTGGATGAAGGAGAATATGGAATTTGTGATGGCTGCGGCGAGGAAATAGGTTTGAAGAGGCTTGAAGCCCGGCCCGTGACAACTTACTGTATTGATTGCAAGACCCTCCAGGAAACAAAAGAAAAGTCCCAGGGGAAATAAGGTTCCATGCCTGAATTACGGAAGGATCCGGTTCTTGGACGATGGATAATTATTTCCAAAGAGAGGAGCAGGAGACCAACTGATTTTCCAGTGGAAAAGCCTCAAAGCGGGGGTGGTTTCTGTCCGCTTTGTCCTGGGAATGAGTCATTTACTCCACCTGAAGTATGGTCGGCCAGATTTGACGAAAATGGCTTTGATGGTGATGGATCGGGATGGCTGGTCCGTGTTGTGCCGAATAAATTTCCCGCCTTGATAATAGAGGGTGATCTGGCCAAGGAAGGTGTTGGTCTCTATGATAAAATGAATGGTATCGGGGCCCATGAGGTGATAATAGAAAGCCCTGATCATGAAGAGTCTTTCTCCGATCTCCCTGCGCAGAGAATGCAGTTTGTTCTCAGGGCTTACAGGGAGCGAATTCTCGACCTCGAAAAGGACTCGAGGTTTCAATACGTACTCGTTTTCAAAAATCACGGTAAAGCTGCCGGTGCGTCCCTTGAACATTCCCATTCCCAGTTGATTGCTCTGCCTATCCTGCCAAGGATGATAGTTTCCGAACTTGATGGAGCAAAATCATATTTCAGTTACAAGGAGCGTTGTCTTTTCTGTGATATAATCCGTCAGGAGATGCAGCAGGATGTACGGGTTGTCTGCCGGAATGAGCGCTTTATTGTAATCACACCTTTTGCACCACGAACTCCATTTGAAATGTGGGTTCTTCCGAAACATCACCAATCATCCTACTGTCTGCAGAGTGATGAAGAGCTCTATGATCTGTCATGTATCTTTGGAGAAGCTTTGCAGAGGCTTACTTCCTGTATTCCCAATGTACCATATAATTTTGTATTACACACTGAACCTCTCCGGACCGGGGGAACAGAATATTTCCACTGGCATTTTGAAATAGTTCCCAAGTTGACATCCATTGCAGGTTTTGAGTGGGGGTCCGGTTTTTATATTAATCCACTGCCTCCTGAGGAAGCAGCAACATTTCTGAGAAAGTCTCTGGAAAAATAATGGTAATTGCTCGCAGGGGTTCCCAGCTTTTACGGTCCTTTTGTTCCGCATGGGGCTATAGTGAGTACCTGTCCATAGTTGGTCTTTTTGCCCGATATCTGCGTTGCCCGAAAAATTTTATCCTCGGAGGTAAGCGTAGACTCCGATATCAATTATATGCCTGAGGTAAAATTTCCCGTGCGCCTTGATCTCGAACAAAAATCCTCATTTCTGGGCAGACACTAGGAGGCTGTCCGAGAATAGGCATTTTGTTCAAAATCGAAGAATTTTCGGAAAATAAGCACAGCCATATAGGTGATATTGCGAGCATTATTTTTCGCAAATTCTGAAGAGTTTGGGCAAAAGGGCATTCTCGAACAGCCTCCTAGGCAATCACATGCCGAATCCGGCTGAGTTTCATGGATATTTATAAAAATAATATCCATTATTACAATAAATTAACTAAAAAAACAACCTCATCTGCAGGAACAGTTGGATGAAAAACAGTTTCCCCAGAGATACACTTTTTCGGGTCGACACCATCAATGAAGATTTTGTCTTTAACGAGCAGGTGGTTGAGGTCTTTGACGA
>NZ_JBPLBA010000085.1:0-23371 GCF_054039375.1 Desulfomarina sp.
GGGGATTTCGACGTATCGTTACCGGTAACCGAGAATCTCATCAATGCGTATCAGTACACTCCCCTAAGAATAATATCTCATTATCATCTTACAGGAGGTTCAATGACCGCAGCACATCAAAACTCCAATTCCGCAGATAGTCATATTCTTATAGCTGAAATCGATCCTCCAAAAGGTGCAAATCTGAATAGTTTTCTTGATTCGGCTTTGAAGGTGAGAGGACGGGTTGATGCTGTCAGGGTGACAGACAGTGAACATGCGATTATGCGCATGTCGCCCCTTGCTCCCTGCCTGGCCCTCATTGACAGGAAGATTGATCCGATCATGATCATCAGCGGCAGGGACCGCAACAGAATTTCGTTTCAGGCGGATCTGCTTACAGCGGCTGCAATGGGCATCAAAAAAATTGTGATCAAGGAAGGACATGATCCGGCAGAGGGTGATCAGCCTGTGGCAAGAACCAGTGGAGATCTTGATCTGATCACCATGCTGCAATGCGTGACGGCTTTAAACGGTGGCAGGGATCTGGCGGGAGAGGAACTGGATGGTGCAACGGATTTTGAAATCGGTGTCTGCATGGAACTTTCCGATGATGTTAATTTTAACCGGGAGCGGGCGGAATTTTTCATGCGCCTTGAGGATTATGGTGTCAGATCCGTCACCCTTGGCCCCACCTATGACCTGAATGTGATTGAACAATTTGTTCCGTTTGCGGAAAAAACGGGGATTAAGCTCTTTTCTTCCCTGATGTTCCTGAAATCCGTCACCATGATCAGGTATCTCAACAATCTGCCCGGGGTTCCTTCTATCCCCCAGGAATTTCTAAAAAAAATGATGCAGGCACCGGTCAAGAAGGATGCGGGAATGCAGGTTGCGGCTGATTTCCTTGAAGAGTTGTCCGCTTTTGGCGACGGTGTGGTGCTGCTAGCAATAGGTTGGAGGGAAAGATTACCGGAATTTCTGGATCTTATCGGTCGGTAATCTCCGTGAAAACGATTTCCGTTCAATCAACAGCAAACAGGCCGGAAGAAGAAATTGCCCAGCGCCTGGGACCGTACCATTATCTCTATACGATTCTGGAAGAAACCCCCAACGGAGTGGTTGTGGTCGGCATGAACCACCGGATCGTTCATGCGAATCCGGCAGCCAGGCGATTTCTCGATATTCCTCCTGAGTTTGAAGGAATGTCTCTAAAGGATGTCCTGGGGCAGAATAACCGCACTCTTCTCAATGTCATTCTCAAGGCGTTTACCGCGTCACCAGGAGAATTTAAAAAAATACGGCACGAAATGGAGGTGACGGAAAACGGTGAGCGTTCTATTCTTGATGCGGTCATTGTTTATCCTCCGACATCTCCGGATTATTACCTCCTTTACCTTATTGATATCACACAGCAGAAAAAACTTGAGGGGGAGCTGCGGCGTAGAAACGCCTTTTTTCATAATCTCATTGATTCCTCGGTGGACGGTATTATCGCGGCAGACATGAAGGGCAATATCATGCTTTTCAACAAGGGAGCCCAGGAATTGCTCGGTTACGATGAAAAGACGAGTCGGCAGCTGCATGTGACCGGTCTGTACCGGGAAGGGGGCGCATATGAGCTGATCAAACGTATGCGCAGTGATGACTGTGGCGGAAAGGGGCGGCTGCTCCGCCATAAACTGGCGGTAAAGCATAAGGATGGTCACGATATTCCGGTTTCCTTTTCCGGGGGTATTATTTACGACCAAGACCAGGAAATAGCCACCTTTGGCCTGTTTACCGATCTTCGTGCCCTGAAACAGATAGAGGAAGATCTGGAGCAGACCCATAATATGCTGATGCAGTCGGAAAAAATGGCGGGCCTGGGCCGTCTGGCAGCCGGGGTTGCCCATGAGATCAATAACCCCATGTCCGGGATTATGCTCTATGCCAATCTCATCCAGGAGGAACTGGGAGATGACCATCACCTGAATGAGGATCTGCAGACCATTATCCGGGAGGCGGAGCGCTGCAAGGTCATTGTTGCCGATCTGCTGGAATTTTCCCACCAGACAAATTACGAGATGAATCCGGTGGCACTCAATGATGTGATACATAAGACTATTACAGTGCTGCAGCATCAGCCGATCTTCCACAATATTGAAGTTACCATGGAACTGGAGGAGAACCTCCCTGCCATATACGGGAATTCCATCCGGCTGAACCAGGTTGTGATGAATATCATCGTCAATGCGGCCCAGGCGATGGACGGGAATGGAAAACTGCATATTCTCAGCAGATGCAGGGCGAACCATGATATCAATGAAATCAGAATCAGCGATTCAGGGCCGGGAATCCCTGAAGATCTGCTGGAGAAAATCTTTGATCCATTTTTTACCACAAAAGCCACGGGGGAGGGGACGGGGCTGGGACTTTCGGTTTCCTACGCCATTGTCAAGGAACACAAGGGGAGTATCCGGGTGGACACTTCGCCTGAAACCGGCACGACATTTATCCTTCGCTTCCCCGTGGTCATGGACACACTGACTGGAGAAAACAATGACTGATACCATCATTTGCCCGGAGAATCGGAACAGAAAATTTCTCGACAAACTCGGCAGGAGAGGGATTGATGTCCAGGCCTGCTTCCAGTGCGGGCGCTGTTCCGCGGGGTGTCCCATCGGTGATTTTTTTGATTTGAATGTAATGGAGGTGGTCAGGCTTGCCGCATATGGAATGGAAGAGCCTCTGCTCCACTGCCATACGATCTGGCTCTGTGCCGCATGCGAGACCTGTGCCACCAGGTGTCCAAACGATATTGAAATCGCGGGATTGATGGATGTGATCCGGGAAGTTGCCCTGCGAAAGGGTGTCAAACCCGCTGAGCCGCGGGTGCCCCTGTTTCATAAGGCATTTTTGAAATCAATCAGTAACTGGGGCCGGGCCTATGAGATTGGCATGATCGGTGGTTATAAGCTCAGTTCCGGGGATCTGTTCGGTGATATGAAGCTGGGTCTAAATATGTTTTTAAAAGGTAAATTGAAGCTGACCCCCCATTCAATCAAGGGAAAATCTGAAATCAGGCAGATATTTTCCGGCAAGGGAAAGGAGTATGACAGATGAAACTCTCATATTATCCAGGCTGTTCCCTTGAAGGGACGGCGCTTGACTATGATCAGTCGGTCAGAGAACTCTGCAGGCTGCTTGATATTGAACTTGTGGAAATTTTTGACTGGAACTGCTGCGGTGCCTCGTCGGCCCATATGACGGATCACGAGGTGGGCATGCGTCTGCCCATGCGTAATATGATGCTGGCGGCCGAAGCGGGACACGATATCCTGGTACCTTGTGCCGCCTGTTTTCAGCGATTGCGTGCGGCGGACAGGGAGATGCGGGCGCGGCCGGAATACTGGGATCTGGCTGAATATGGTCCGGATTTGAAAATTATCCATATCAGCTCTTTTCTGGCGGAACCTGATGTACTGGATAGAATCCGGGAAAAGGTGACAAGACCGCTTACAGGACTGCGGATCGCCTGTTATTACGGTTGCCTTTCTCTCCGTCACCCCCATGTCACCGGAGCGGAAAACTGGGAGATGCCGGTCACCCTGGAAAAAATTGTTGAGGCCCTGGGGGCCACACCCGTCAGATGGTCCCATCGTACTGAATGCTGTTCCGGCAGTCTGACCATGGCACGGCCCGATATCGCCAGAAAACTGGTGAGTGATATCGCCGACAGTGCCCGCCGGGGCGGGGCCGCCGTCATGGTGACCGATTGTCCCATGTGCCAGGCCAATGTGGAGAGCAGGCAACTGGATCTGGGGGCGGGGAATGAAATGCCGGTATTTTTCGGCACTGAACTGATCATGGCGGCTGTTTCCGGTGAATATCCGAAAAAACAGCAGAAGGTCCACCTGGTTTCTCCAGACCCGCTTACTGCCTGCCTTTTCGAACAACCCGTGGAGGATTCCCCATGACGACAAATGTGAACACTCCCGAAAAAATATTCTCCCCGAAAACAGGGGCGGTTATGGTCATCGGCGGCGGTATCAGCGGGATGCAGTCAGCCCTGGACCTGGCCAATGCCGGCATCAAGGTCTACCTTGTCGAGAGCTCACCGGCCATAGGCGGCAAGATGGCCCAGCTTGACAAGACCTTTCCCACCAATGACTGTTCCATGTGTATTGTTTCCCCCAAACTGGTGGAGGTGGGGAGACATAAAAATATAGAGTTGTTCACCCACAGTGAGGTGAAGGAATTTTCAGGGGAGCCTGGAAGCTTTACGGCCAGAATCGTCAGTCATGCCCGTTATGTTGATGTCGATACCTGTACCGGCTGCGGCCTGTGTGAGCTGGTCTGTCCTGTTACGCACCAGTCCTATTTCCCGGCGGGACAGGATGATGAGAAAAAAGATAAGCGGGCGAGGGAAAAGCGTCTTGTCAGGGGAGCGGAGATTCCCAGGCCCTCTTCTACCCTGAAGTGGACCTTTTCCGTTGACCGTGAGGCCTGTTCCGCCTGCGGACTCTGTTTCCGGGCCTGTCCCCATGGGGCAATTATCTGGAGAAAAAAGGAGAAGGCCGAAATTGTCGAGGATAAATGTACCGGCTGCGGCGCCTGTTTTGCGACCTGTCCCGACAAGTTTCAGGCTATAACAGTCAGCGACGCACCTGAATTTGAAAAATCAATTGGCGCGGCTGTCCATGAGCGTTCCCTTGCCCTTGTCAAGGAACTGAACGGGGAGGAGAAAAACCACTGTATCCGCTGCGGTCTCTGTGTCATCACCTGTAAGAAGGTTATGGAAATCGGCGCGTTGAAAATGGTGGAGGAAGGAATCGAGGTTCGGGCTGATCTCTGTCAGGTTTGCGGCGCCTGTGTTTCGGTCTGTCCCGTGAACTATCTTGATATTGAGGCGGTGGCCGGCAGAAAGCCCAGGCCGCTTCTTAACCTGTTCAATGAAGGTCTTGATGGCAGGAAGCCGGTAAATATCCACTATCCCCAGGCCGTTCCCAGGGTGCCTGTTATCGATGAGGCAAGTTGCGTCAGGTTGAACAGTGGCGCCTGCGGTACCTGTCAATCGATCTGCGGAGTGGGGGCGATTCATTACGATCATGTGGAAAAGGAGACAGAGATTCATATCGGTTCCGTCATTTTTTCGCCCGGTATTGAAGTGTTTGATGCCGAAAGGAGGGGAGAATTCGGCTACGGGGTTTATCAGAATGTGGTGACCTCGATTGAATTTGAGCGGCTTCTTTCCGCTTCAGGACCGACTTCCGGAGCTGTGCTGCGACCGGGAGACGGCAGACATCCGAAGAAAATAGCGTGGATCCAGTGTGTCGGTTCCAGGGATCATTCCTGCGATCGGGATTACTGTTCCTCCGTCTGCTGCATGTATGCCACCAAGGAGGCGTTTATAGCAAGAGAGCATGATTCAAATATCGAACCGACGATCTTTTATATCGACATGCGTTCCTTCGGCAAAAATTTCGATGATTATGTAACCAGGGTAAAGGGCCATAATGTCCGTTTTGTCAGGGCCATGGTCAGCAGGGTTTTTGAGGATCCGGTCACCGGAGACCTTGAGCTTCGTTATGTGGATGAATCGGGAGAACGCCGGAAAGAAACCTTCGACATGGTGGTCCTTTCGGTTGGTCTGCAGGTGGCGGAATCAACAAAGGCGCTTGCGGATAAACTGGAAATAGAACTGGACCGCTATGGATTTGCCGTAACGGATCATTACAGCCCCCTTGCCACCTCAAAACCGGGGATTTTTGTCAGCGGGGCCATAAACGGGCCTAAGGATATCCCTGAAACGGTATCTGAGGCTTCCGCGGCTGCCGAAGCGGCTTCCGCTGATCTGGCCGAGGCCAGGGGCAGTCTGATCACGCCCGAAGTTCTGCCTGAAGAGCGCAGGGTTGAGGAGGGGGAAGAACTGCGCATCGGAGTTTTTGTCTGTCACTGCGGTACCAATATCGCGTCGGTTGTGGATGTGGAAGCGGTGATGGAATATGCCTCCACCCTGCCGGGAGTGGTATACGTGGATAAGCCGCTTTATACCTGTTCTCAGGATTCCCAGGAGCGCATGAAGGAGATTATCCGGGAACATCGACTGAACCGGGTGGTCACTTCGGCCTGTTCCCCCACAACCCATGAACCACTTTTCCAGTCAACTCTGCAGGCGGCGGGCATTAACAAATATTTTTTTGAAATGGCCAATATCCGTGACCAGTGCAGCTGGGTTCATCCCCTGGAGCCGGAGCTGGCAACGGAAAAATCCAAGAGGCTCACCCGTATGGCAGTGGCCAATGCCGCCGCGGGAAAACCGCTGGAAGAAATGGAATTTGATGTGGACGACCGTCTGCTCATTGTCGGAGGCGGTATTGCCGGGATGACCGCGGCCCTTGAAGCATCGAGGCAGGGATTCGGAGTCTGGCTGGTGGAGCGGAAAGGGGAGCTGGGAGGACATCTCCTCAACCTGCGACGTACCGGTGATGGCCGCTTGTTTATAGAGTATCTGGAAGAGCTGAAGGCGGCCCTTGATGCTGATGACCGGATCAAGGTCTTTACTTCCAGCGAGGTGGTGGAACAGTCCGGTTTCGTCGGTTCCTTTGAAACGGAGATCATGACCCCGTCGGGGGCAACGCGCACCGTGCAGCATGGAGCGATCCTGGTGGCCACCGGGGCAAAGGAATCGCGGCCGGAGATTTACGGACTGGACAGTATAGAAACGGTCATGACCCAGGCAGACTTCGAGAGAAAGCTGGAAGAGGCCGGTGAAGACTGGGAAGGGAAAAAAATTGTCATGCTGCAATGTGCCGGTTCCAGGGATGAAGAATATCTGCCCTACTGTTCGAGAGTCTGCTGCAATCAGGCGGTAAAGAACAGCCTGCGGTTTGTGGAAAAATATCCGAAGGCAAGAGTTGATATTCTTTACCGGGATATGCGTTGTTACGGAATTGGTGAAGAGGAATATCGACGGGCGCGAATGGCGGGGATCAATTTTATCCGCTACGATCCCGAGTCCAATCCTCCTGATATCAGGGCGGAGGATAGTGGGATCAATGTGCGTATAACGGATCCGTCCATCAGGATGGTCGTGGAGCTGCAGCCCGATTTCCTGGTCCTTTCCACTGGAATGGTGCCCAGGGATACCGAGGAGCTGGCATCCATGCTCAGGGTTCCCCGCAGTGATGCCGGTTTCTTTATCGAGGCCCATGCCAAACTGCGGCCCGTCGATCTGCCCGGAGAAGGACTGTTTATGGCGGGTACCGTCCATGGACCCAAAAGTTCTTCAGAGGCCATAGCCCAGGCCCAGGCAGCCGTAGCCAGGGTGGCGACCATTCTGTCCAGGGACAGCCTGAAGATGTCCGGTGTGGTCTCAAAGGTGGATCCGACAAACTGCGCTGTCTGTCTGACCTGTGTGCGGGCCTGTCCCTACGGGGTTCCCTTTATCAATGATGAGCACAGTGCCGAAATTAATCCGGCTCTCTGCCAGGGATGCGGGATTTGTGTGGCCGAGTGTCCGGCCAGGACGATTTCTCTTGGGCGGTTTGAGGATCGTAATATCGAGGCCAAGATAGAATCATACTGCGAGAGCTGATATGGCAGGAAAAGGAACAGAATTCAGGAAAGGAGTGGAATAATGAGTGACTTTGCAGCCCGTGTCATAGTTTTTGCCTGTCGTCATTGAGCATATTCCGCGGCGGACCTGGCAGGTTCGGAAAGACGGTCCTATCCTCCGGCGATCAGTATCATCATGTTGCCCTGTACCGGCAGGATAGACGAAGCGCTGCTGTTGAAGGCGTTTGAGAATGGCGCGGACGGGGTGATGGTTGTCGGTTGTCTGGAAGGTGACTGTCATTACGTGAACGGCAATATCCGCGCCCGTGCCCGGGTTAAACGGGTTTACGGGATCCTGGAAAAAATCAATATCGGTCCGGAACGGGTCAGGATGTACAACCTGAGTGCCGGTGAAGGGTCAAAGTTTGCGGCCTACGCTAACGAATTTGTGGACAGGATAGAAGAACTTGGACCAAGCCCGATCAATGTGGTAAGGGAGGGCAAATCAGGAGCCGCATCACAGGAGGAGGCAGGATGATTACTGGAACACCGAAGCCCATTGAAGAAATACTGGAAATGGTAGAGCCCTATGACAAGATCGTGGTCGCGGGTTGCCATGGCTGTGTTACGGTCTGCCGGGTCGGCGGGGAAAAGGAGGTGCAGGTGCTGGCATCCACCCTGAGGCTGGCCAGAGAATCTAACGGCAGGAAGATCGAAATCAAAGAGGTGAGCCTGGAGCGGCAGTGTGATCCGGAATATGTGGAGCTGATGCGTCCCTATGTGGAGGAATATCAGGCCGTTCTCTCAATTGCCTGTGGGGCCGGTATCCAGTTTCTGGCGGAAAAGTACACGACTACACCTCTGTTGCCGGGTATAAACACAGGCTTTCTCGGGGTCACTGAACGCCAGGGGGAATGGGCGGAGAGGTGCCAGGGTTGCGGAGACTGTGTTCTTCACCTGACCGGCGGTATCTGTCCGGTGACCCGTTGTGCCAAATCACTGTTTCATGGACCCTGTGGTGGCTCGGTACGTGGAATCTGTGAAATAGACAAGGAAGTCAAGTGTGGCTGGCAACTCATTATTGACAGGCTGAAATCTCTTGACCAGATGGAGAACTACGGAAAACTCAAACCCTACAAGGGATGGAATACGTCAAGGGACGGTGGACCGCGCCGCATTATCAGGGAGGATATGATCTGATGACTACGGAAAGTAACCTGAAAAAAGTTTTGGAAGCGGGTCATTTTTCGGTAACCGCCGAATGTGGTCCCCCCCGTGGAGCCGATCCGGATATTGTCCGCAAAAAAGCGGCCTTCGTGGCCGGCAATGTGGATGCCTGTAATGTGACGGACAACCAGACAGCGGTGGTGCGCATGAGTTCACTGGCCGGCTGCATGCTGATTAAGGAGCAGGGAATTGATCCTCTTATCCAGATGGTGGTGCGGGACAGGAACCGTATTGCCCTCCAGTCCGACCTTCTTGGGGCTTCGGCTCTCGGTGTGAGGAACCTTCTCTGTCTTTCCGGGGATCATCAGAAATTCGGGGATGATCCTCAGGCAAAAAATGTCTTTGATATCGATTCAATGCAACTGATACACCTGGCGAAGACAATGAGGGATGAAGGGGTTTTTCCTTCAGGTGACAAACTTGAAGGCGCGCCTCAGTTCTATATCGGCTGTGCCGTCAATCCCTTCGCCGATCCCTTCGAGATTCGGGTGCCGCGCCTGAAAATGAAGATGGAAGCGGGTGCTGATTTTGTCCAGACCCAGTGTATTTATAATATGGATAAATTCAAAACATATCTGGAGGATGCAAAAAAAGAGGGACTGCATGAAAAAATAAAAATCCTTGCGGGAGTGACTCCCCTGAAATCGGCGGGAATGGCAAAGTTCATGCGGCGTATGGTTGCCGGAATGGATATACCCGATGAGGTGGTCAACCGTATAGCCGATGAGCCAAAGGAAAAACAGGCGGCCAAGGGTATTGAGATGTGCATCGAACAGATCCAGGAATTAAAGGAGATGGAAGGAATAGCAGGTGTCCATGTCATGGCTATTGAATGGGAAGAAAAACTGGAAGAAATTATTGGCGGGGCGGGTCTGCTGCCCAGGCCTGAAGTTGATTGAGATAAGAAAGAAGTTGCTGCATTAAGGCAGGAATATTGAATAATGGAGGAAGGAATGGCTGAAAAAAAGAAAGTTCTGCTCGTTGATGATGATCCCGATTTTGTTGAAGCTGTACGAGTCATCGTTGAAAGCGGCGGATATGATGTTCGGGTTGCCTATGATGGAAAGGAGGGACTTGAGGCTGTCGCCGAAGAAAAACCTGATCTCATTGTTCTCGATGTGATGATGCCGGTTATGAACGGGCATGAGGCCTGCGCCAGCTTAAAAGGCAATCCGGAGACTGCTGATATTCCGATTATCCTGTTGACTGCTGTCGCGGAGCGGGTCACGACCAGCACCTATTCCCACCGGGACATGCTGGAAAGCGAGGCGGAGGATTATATGCCTAAGCCGGTGGAGCCTGCCGAGCTGCTGGAGTTGATTAAAAACTGGTTGAAATAATCCTGGCCCGCGATGAATTCGGAATTATTTTGAGTTCTCGAGTTCAGGATAGTCACAGAAAACTATTTCTTTCCGGCTGGAATATGGCCTGAAAGGGATTTCCCGCTGATGCCACAGCCGGGATGGAGAAATCCGGTAATTGCTTACAGGTACCTTGGCTTTTCGCGGTCTCTTTTGTCCGCACAGGCAGGCTGTAGTGAACAAAAGAGCCTGCAAAAACCTGTGGCACCTGTGACCAATTACGAAATCTTTTCTCTCAGAGTTGGGTGATACCGGCAGAAAAGAGATGTCTACATCAGGAAAACGGCCATGGAGAACGTACGTATACTGATTATTGATGACGAAAAGGTGATCCGTGAGGGCGTGGGGCGTGCTCTAGAAAAGAGAGGGTATGATATCGCCAAGGCCGAGGATGGAAAACGGGGGCTTGAGCTGCTCCAGGAGCAGGATTTTCATATTGTCCTCACCGACCTGATGATGCCGGGCATTGACGGTTTTGCCGTACTGGACTGGATCAGGGAAAACCAGCCCCATGTCCAGGTTATTGTCATAACAGGTTTTGCCACCGTCACCAAGGCAGTTACTGCCATGAAACAGGGTGCCTTTGATTTTGTCGGCAAGCCGTTCACCCCTGATTATATCCGGGTGGTGATCGACCGGGCAATTGACAAGATCAGCATGATGGCTGAAACGGAACAGCTGCGCCGGGAAAAAATGATGGGGCTGGAGGCCATCGACAAATCTCGGAGCCGGTTGAAGACGGTGTTTGCCTGTATGGCGGAGGCGGTTATAGTTACCGACACTGAAAGTATTGTTGTGCATCATAATCCGGCAGCCATAAAAATTCTGGAGATCCAGACGGACCCGTTTATCGGCAAACCCCTGGCCGATTCAATCCGTGACCATGCGGCGGTGGAAATGGTGTCGGAGGCAATTGAGAAAAAGATCGTCGTGACCCGGGAATTTATTCCCGGCTCCATTTCCCGAAAATTTCTGCGGGCCCACTGTTCTCCTGTTACCTCGGACCAGGGTGAGGTTATCGGTTCCGTCACTGCCTTTGAGGATATCAGTGCCCATAAGGAAATTGACAGGATGAAGTCCGATTTTGTCGCCATGGTCGCTCACGAACTGAAGGCTCCCCTTGCCTCCATCGAACAGATGATCTATGCCTCGCGGGTGGGGTGTAAACATGAAGAAGTCAGCTCCTGTCACAGTCTGCATGAACGGATGACGGTCAGGACAAAGGATCTGCTGAGACTGATAGATAACCTGCTCAACCTCTCCAAGCTCGAGAGTGGTACTGTGGTGTTCAATCTGGAACCTGTTCGCGGCACCAATATGATAGAAGATGTAATGGAAATTGCCTCTCCCCAGGCGGAGGGTAAGAAAATCTCGCTCAAATATAAACCCTGTGATACGGACTGGTGGTTTACTGTGGATTATGATCATATGCGAACAGCGATCATGAACATTGTCTCCAATGCGGTGAAGTATACTCCGGACGGCGGGGAGGTTCTGATCGGTACCTCGGTTTCCGGCGGGTTTGTCAATATTGAGGTGAGAGATTCAGGGATTGGTATTCCCGAGGAGGATATTCCCCATATTTTTGATCGTTTTTTCCGGGTCAAGGGCAAGGCGACCCGCCATATAACCGGATCTGGCCTTGGTCTGGCCCTGGTCAAGGAGGTTGTGGATGCTCACCAGGGATATATCGATGTGAAGTCCAGTCCCGGCGAAGGGACCCAGGTTTCCTTGAGCTTTCCAACGACATCCATGGACGAGGCAGCAGCTTCGACCCCGTGAAATCAGGAAAGAAGCTGCCCTGTGAGTAATTACATCTAATCAAAGGCCTGGTCAGTCTTCCATTCTTCCCATACCTTGCCCACCAGATCGATTCCCGGTTTCAGGGTTTTCTTGCCGGGCCGCCAGCCGGAAGGTGTGGCTTCACCGCCTTCTGTCTCACGGACTAGCTGGAATGCCTGGATCTGGCGGATAGTTTCATTGACATTCCGCCCTACAGGCGGGGTGAGGATTTCATAGCCCTGGATAATACCGTCGGGGTCAATAATAAACCTGCCACGGGTTTCCACGCCTGCGTTTTCATCAAAGACACCATATACTTTTCCCACTTTTCCGCCGGCATCCGAAAGCATGGGGAAAGGTACACCGCCCTTGACCATTTTACTCAGCTCATCACTTTCCCACATCTTATGAACAAACATGGAATCGATGGACATGGAGAGCACTTCCACTCCCAGTTTCTGGAACTCGGGATATTTTTCAGCGACCGCTGAAATTTCGGTGGCTCAGACAAAGGTGAAATCCCCTGGATAAAAACAGAGCACCACCCATTTGCCGAGATAGTCGGAGAGCCGGATATTGATAAATTTCCCCTGCTGGTAGCCGGGAGCCGAGAAATCGGGAGCCTTCTGTCCGATCATCACCATGGAACCCTCCTTTTTTTCAGTTGTTTTCTCATTTGAGCTTGTTTTTTCTTCAACCTCTTCACCCACCGGGCCGCCTGTGGGCCTGGCACAACCAACAGCAGCTTCTTCGGCCATTGTTTCCTCCTGTACGTAAAAAGTGTGTTGCAGGAATGGGCGCGGGTTTACCCGCATGCAGTATTATATCAGTTTTGGTTCCGTGAATCAAAAAACATTTCTGTTCAAAACACTTTAAATACAGGAATATTCAGCGACGTGAGATGTTCATGTTCCGTTTTGTTCTGCCGGTTGCCCGGGCCTTGAGCGGATCGTCCGGCCAGTAGTGCCTGGGGTATCTGCCGCTCAATTCCTTTTTTACTTCTCCGTAGGTTGTCTGCCAGAAGGAGGCGAGGTCATCTGTGATCTGAATCGGCCGATGGGCCGGGGAGAGCAGGTGCAGGGTGACGGGGAGCCGGCCGCCGCAAATTTTGGGTGTTTCGGATAGACCGAAAAGTTCCTGGAGCCGTACGGCGAGCACTGCTTTTTCCGGCACGGTGTAGGAAATGGGCAGTCGTGAACCGCTGGGTACCTTAAGATGGGTGGGGGCGAGGGTGTCGAGTTCCAGCTGCTGGGCCCAGGAAAGCTGAGAGAGGAGAACAGTTTTCATGTTTATATTCTTGAGCCGGCTGAAGCTGTTCATCCCGAAACAGAAAGGTTCCAGCCAGGCCAGGTCCTGTGCCAGGCTGGTGTTGCTGAAATCGGGCCAGTCTCCTGTCTGATGATGGAGAAAACAGACCCGCTGCTGCACATTTACAGCTTCCCTGCTCCAGGGGAGACATTGCAGGTTCGTTTTTTGAATGGCTTTCAGGAACACTGACATTATCTTTTCCGGACGAGGGGATTTTGCCGGCTGACTGCTGATCTGCAGTTTTCCGAGTATCAGATCCCTGGTTGTTCTGACCTGTTTTGCAACATCGTCCCAGAGAGTCTGCTCAGATTCATGGAAAAGATGCGGGTGATCTTCCCGGAGTGTCTTGAGCAGAACAGGTGCTGCCATGAAAATTCTGCCGGCTTTTTTTTCTCCGTCCACCTGGGGTATGACCAATATTTTATTACCCTGCAGGGGATCTGCCGGGTTCAGTCGGCAGCCACGGCCGCTGGACAGCAGATAGTTGTGACTGGTGCCGGGCCGCAGGCCGCCGATACGATCGGGAAATCCATAGGCGAGCAGACTGCCGATAGCGGTGAAGTCAATTGTCTTTCTGCCCGGCAAGGCCTTAAACCACATCTTCGCCTGCCTGAGAATACGGCGGCAGAGCTGATGGTCTATGGAAAAACGGCTGCCGGAGCCGGATGCAAAATCTTCCACAATTTTCAACCGTTCATGGATGTCAGCACTATCGGTCTTTCCCCTGCAGATATCTCTTTCGGAGAGAATGGACGCAAGAAGACAGGCCGTCCAGCAGAGATTGTGTTTTTTACTGGAGATGATCATGAACCCCAGTCGTGGATGAAGAGGGAGTTCTGCCACTTGCCGGCCTGTGTGGGTAATACGCGCATGGCTGTTTAAGAGTGTCAGTTTCTGCAGGAGTCGGACGGCCCTCCGCCAACCGGTTTGCCGCGGCCTGTCCAGCCAGGAAAGAGAATACGGATCGCTTACCCCCCAGAGTGCCAGCTCCAGCACAAGGGGAGTCAGGTCGCCATGAAGGATTTCAGGCAGCGTGTGCTCGGCCATATTGTGTTCTTCTGTTTTGTCCCACAGGCGAAAACACTTTCCCGGTCCCAGCCGTCCGGCGCGGCCACTCCTCTGGTCGGCGGAAGCCCTGGAGATTCGCAGGGTCACCAGGCGGGAGAGACCACTGCGGCTGTCATAGACGGGGCGGCGGAAATAACCGCTGTCCACGACACAGGATATATTTTCCACGGTAATACCTGTTTCTGCAATGGGTGTCGCCAGGATGATTCTGCGGTGGTTGTCCTCCCTGTGAAAGATCCTGTCCTGTTCCCGGTGGCTCAGGTCGCCATAGAGAGGAAGAATGAGTTCACCGTGCAACTGTTCCGCAAGGAGTTTTCTGCAGCGGTGGATTTCCGGGGCACCGGGCAGAAAGGCAAGGATGTCACCGGTCGTTTTTCCCAGGGCGTGGCGGATGCCGGCGGCCATGGTATGGGAAATGGATTGGTGGGTCCCTGGAGAAAGATGCTCGATTGTAACGGGATAGATTCTTCCCTGCCCTTCAAGGACTGGCGCATTGCCGAGCAGACGGCTGACAGGGTCCGTTGCAAGGGTTGCCGACATGACAAGAATCCGTAAATCTTCCCGCAGGGTGCAGAGATCAAGAAGCAGTGCCAGGCCCAGGTCTGTCTGGATGGATCGTTCATGGAATTCATCCATGATGACAAGGCCGATGTCCGCAAGTTCAGGATTGTTCTGCAGCATGCGGATCAGGATACCTTCGGTGATGACTTCAATTTCGCTCTGGCTGGAGATTTTTGTTTCAAAACGAGTCCGGTAGCCGACGGTCTTACCGGTTTTTTCCCCGAGAAGGCTGCTCATTCGGTTTGCGGCCGCCCTGACCCCGATTCTTCTCGGTTCCAGGAGAAGGATTTTTTTATTTTCAAGCCACGGTTCCCGGCGGAGCAGTAATGGAATACAAGTGGTTTTTCCCGAACCGGTGGGTGCGCTCAGAACAGCGTGTCCCCGGGAAAGATGGTTTCTGAGCTGCGGGAGAAGGGGATAGACGGGCTGGGATTTAATTTCCTGTTCTCTTTTTTCGTTCATCGGTAAAAGACCACCATGGTCGGGCTTCTCCACCTTCCATAAAATGGATGGCCGACATGAAGACATCAATTACACAGGGGTCGTGCCGGGTTTTTGTGAGACGGCAAAGTTCGCCATAGAGCAGCAAGGGATCTTTACCGATCAGTTGCCTGGGATGGCGTATGTTCAGGAGCCGGAGATCCGCGCCCATGGCTGGGCCGATGTTTGGGAGTTGTTCGAGCCGGGATATTGTTTTTTTGTTCGCTGTTTTCATTTCAGCGGTAGTGTAATCGAAGAATTTACCGGAAGCAATCGGAAAGAAAGAAGCGGTTTGTTGAAACCGCTTCTCTTCTGTCAGTCCATGAACGGATAGCGGTAATCTTCCGGCGGGACAAAGGTCTCCTTGATCGTTCGAGGAGAGGTCCAGCGAAGCAGGTTCAGAAGAGATCCGGCTTTGTCATTGGTCCCGGAACCGCGGGCTCCTCCAAAAGGCTGCTGGCCGACAACCGCTCCGGTGGGTTTGTCGTTGATATAAAAATTTCCGGCGCTGTAGCGCAGCCTGTCAGTGGCGAGGGCTACGGCATTGCGGTCGTTTGCGAGAATTGAACCGGTGAGAGCATAAGGGGATGTTTTGTCGCAGAGAGAAAGGGTGTCCTCAAAGCGGTCATCCTCGTAGATATACAGGGTCAGTACCGGGGCAAAGAGTTCCTCTTCCATGGAACGGAAAAGTGGGTCGGTTGTGATCAGCACGGTTGGTTCGATGAAATACCCTGTTGTTTTATCGCCGTTGCCGCCGAAAATGATCTCAACCGAGCTGTTTTTCTCCGCCTCTCCGATAAAGGCCATGGTTTTATCAAAGGCCGCTTCATCAATCAATGCATTGTAAAACATGAAATCGGCCGGATCGCCGGTCTGTTTTTTTATCTCTTCAAGGATTGCGCCCAGCTCAGTTTTCACGGCAGGCCACAGGGAAGCGGGGATATAGCCACGGGAGGCCGCGGAACATTTCTGTCCCTGGTATTCAAAGGCGCCACGGGCAAGAGCCACCGCCGCAGTTTTCGGGGCTGCGGAGGAGTGGACAAAGACAAAATCCTTGCCCCCGGTCTCGCCGACAATGCGTGGATAGTTTTTGTAACTGTCGATATTTCCGGCCACAGTTTGCCACATGGTGTTGAATACCCTGGTGGAACCGGTGAAATGGATCCCTGCAAGATTGCTGTTTTTCAGCACCTGCGGCCCGATTTCCCAGCCGGGGCCGGGAATAAAATTGATCACTCCCGGAGGCAGTCCCGCTTCAAGGAGAATCCGCATTACATACCAGGAGCTGAGTAGGGAGGTGGAGGCCGGTTTCCACACGACCACATTGCCCATCATGGCAGCAGAGGTGGGCAGGTTGCCCGCAATGGCGGTAAAATTAAACGGGGTAACGGCGAAGATAAATCCTTCGAGCGGCCGGTAATCAGTCCTGTTCCAGGTGCCGGGAGTGTGCCTGAGTGGCTGTTCCCGGTAGATTTGTTCCATATAATAGACATTGAAACGAAGAAAATCCGCCAGTTCGCAGGCGGAGTCAATCTCGGCCTGGTAGACGCTCTTTGACTGGTTCAACATGGTGGCTGCATTGAGGGTTGACCTGTATTTCCCTGAAATAAGTTCTGCTGCCCGCAGGAAAACAGACGCCCTGCTCTGCCAGCCCATGGCTTTCCAGCCGGGACTTGCTTTAAGCGCAGCGGTAATTCCATCTGCAACCTCAGTTTTTCCGGCCTGGTGAAAATCGGCGAGGATATGGTGGTGATCGTGGGGACAGACAGCGGTTGCCGTACGGCCCGTTCGCATCTCTTTTCCACCAATTAAAAGGGGAATATCAAGGCGTGTTTTTTGTTGCCGCTCAAGTTCTGCTTTAAGTTCCTGTCGCTCCGGTGAACCTTTTTCATAGTCAAGAATGGTTTCGTTCTGCGGAGGCGGGGATGAATAAAATCCGTTTTCCATATTAATCTCCTGCGGGTTATGTTTGATTTCCTGTTGCTGATACTGTAATGCCTGTAACACCATAAGTAAAAATCATAAATTTCATTTTCAGGATGAATTATATTCATAAATGGCAATCAAATGGAGCTGAATCAACTGGAAGTCTTTTATACCCTGGCAAAGGCAAAGAGTTTTACAGAGACGGCAAAGCTGATGTTTGTTACCCAGTCGGCCATCAGTCATGCTGTCAGAAAACTTGAAAGCAGTGTCGAGTGTTTGTTGATTGACCGTGGAAGCAGGAAATTCAGGCTCACTCCCGCGGGCAGGGAGCTTTTTTATTCCTGTGAACGGATTTTTCGCGAAGTGGAACTGGCGCGGGAAAATATCAGGAATCACAGGGCAAATCCTGTTTGGGAAATCACCCTGGGCAGTCCGGTGGAGTTCGGAAATACGGTTCTTGTACCGCTGCTCAGAAATTTTCTCAGGACATATCCCCGGTTTCGGCTGAATTTCTATTTTTCCAATGAATTGGGGGAAGTCCTGGGAAATGATACGGTGGATTTCATCATTGACTGCCGGAAACATTTTACCCGTGACCTGAGCCGTGTTCATCTTTTCAGGGAAGAATATGTTGTGATAGCCTCACCTGAATATACGGTTCTGGATCTGCTCCAGCAACCTCCTGACTTGGAGCAGGTTGAAATCCTTTCCATGGACCGGGAGGGAGAGTGGTGGCAAAATTTTCTGGCAGCCCTGCCTGCCCGGGAGCGCCCCCATTTTCGTAAAGTGATCTGTATCAATCATGTCCGCGGTATTATCAACGGGGCCGCGGCAGGGATGGGAATAGGGTTTGTGCCCCGCTATACGGTGAGCAGGGAGCTGGAAAACGGGAGTTTGCTGGAGCTTTTCCCTAAGGTCCGCACCCTGGCTGATGATTTCTGTATCTATATCAAGCAGGAGAAGATGGCCCTGGACAAAAACAATCGCCTTGTTGAGTACCTGCGGAGCCTGAGTCCGGCACAACTTGGCAACCCGGAGTTGTGACCGGTGGCTGGCCACCCCGTACTAAGGCACCTTGAAAACAGGCTTTTCGTTCGAAGTCCCATGAATACTGGGGAAGAGGCCGAGGTCGGTGTGGGGCAGGAAGAGGGCCGCCATATAGTGGTTCATGAAATCTATATTGTCTGAAAGTTCCAGGTTGGTCATGAGGGTTCGAACCTCGGCTCTTTCACGGAAGCGATGGTGGTCCGTAAGGCTGATCTGGCAGCCGAGCATCGAGGCATTGCCCAGATAGAAAAAATTATTTCGGTCAATATCGGGCAGAAGACCGATGGATATGGCCCGCTCCAGATCAATATGGGCGCCGAAATTTCCGGCGAGAATGACCCTGTCCAGATCAGCAAAGCTGAGACCGACCGAAGTGAGCAGGGTCTGGTAACCGGCAAACATGGCCCCTTTGGCCCGGATAAGATTATCCAGGTCAATTTCCGTGATGACGATATCTTCACCGATAAGCGAGTCATGGGACCAGGCTATGACATATTCCCAGCCGTCGGTGCCTTTTCTTATTCGCGGATGGTTGTGATCCTGGATGAACTTGCCACGCTGGTTGATGATCCCGGCATCCAGCAGTTCTGGGACGATGGATATCAGGCCGGACCCGCAGATGCCCCTGGGCTTGGTTGCACCGATGGTGACAATCATGGGATCAAAGGTTTCCCCGTGAATATGGAAATTTTCTATGGCACCGGAACTGGCACGCATACCGAATTTAATACCGCCTCCTTCAAAGGCGGGACCAGCGGAACAGGCGGCGCAGACCATCCATTCACTGTTGCCGACCACTATTTCTCCGTTTGTGCCAATATCGATAAACAGGGTGATTTTCTCGCTCTTATGCATCCGGCAGCTGTGGACTCCGGCGACAATGTCACCGCCCACGTAGGAGGCCACGCATGGATAGAGAAAGAGCCGTACTGACGGGTGTGCCATGATGCCGAGATCGGCGGCCCTGGTCAGGGGAAACTGGTTGACACTGGGAACATACGGTGCTTCACGGATATATTTTGGATCTATACCCAGGAGCAGGTGAGACATGACGGTGTTTCCCGCGGCCATGATGTAGCTGATATCACTGGGATTGATGATGATTTTTCTGCAGATGTCCTCGATTATGGTGTTGATGGTGTAGACAACCTTCTCCTGCAGGGTCCTGAGGCCTCCGGAACGCTGGGAATAGACAATCCTGGAGATGACATCTTCACCATAACCGATCTGGGAATTATAGCCGGATCCTTCCTCGATGACTTCGCCGCTGTTCAGGTCAAGGAGTACCCCGCAGATGGTTGTTGTGCCCAGGTCGATGGCAAGTCCGTAGAGCTGGTCGGTGGTGTCTCCCGGTTCCACGGCAATGATCCTGTCCGGTTCATTTTCTCCTTTGCCGTGCAGGAGGATAAGGGTCACTTCCCAGTTGGCTTCTCTCAGGATAAAGGGCAGTTCCCGGATCAGTTCGGGATGGTCATAGTCCGGCTCCGGGTCGTCCGGAAGATGATTTTTAATTTCCCGAAAGAGCCGCTGCATATCGGAAATATTATCATCAAGGGTCGGAGGCGGTAATTTCAGGAAAATTTTTCGCACCGGAGGAGCAATCTGCCACTTTCCGACCAGGGTTTCCAGGGATTCAGCGGAGAGGGATCTAGTCGTTTTCGGTTTTGATTTTAACGCTTTGCCATCCGACTGAATAATCTCAGGTATCTGGATGGTCACATCGGAGACAATGGTGGAAATACAGGCGAGATGAACGGACTGATCGAGCTCTTCACCGGTGAGAGCTGCAGAGTTGCCACTTTCCAATACTCCTTCAAGGAGCTGCACCTTGCATTTGCCGCAGACACCGTCTCCCCCGCAGAAGGCATGAATATATACTCCGGCCTTTGCGGCTGCCGCCAGCAGATTTTCACCGTGATCGACGGTAATTGAGCGTTTATCAGGCAGAAATTGAACAGTATGTTTCATGGATACACCTCGTTAAAAAATATAATTAAAAATCCCTGCCCGCCGGTTAAGAATGTCAAACACTAAGCATTTCAGGATTCCGGTGATTGAAAAGACACCACTCCCTGGGTCGAATAGCTCTAGGAGGATACCGTAATAGCTGAAAACGTTGTGTTTTCGGGGTGATGATTCAAAAAAAGAATAAAATCAGGTGGTGAAAATGAATCCGTAGGTGAGTGCCGTGAAAAAAGACATTTTTCGAAGGTGTCTTTCACAATCGTAATCGATTATGAACCTTATAACAGATTGCAACAAGTTATAAAAAACTACGCAGTACCACAGATTCAAACAGCAGATAATGATTCTCAATGTATAATTGTCTTTTTCCGGTTCTTTTTCAAGGAGAAATATACCAGTAACGAATGGAGAAGAAACAATGGGGTAAAAACAAGACTGACTTGTCAGTGGCTTCGACTGATCTATGGAAGGGGTGTTTCCTGTGGATAACCTGCTTGATTTCAAATACTTTTCCTGGTATGAAATTTGTCAGGCTTTGTTGTTTTATGGTCAGGTCTACTGTTGTCAGTCTGAGTTTTGCATAAAATCAAGATTTTTTATTGAGAGGAGACTCAGGAAAATTGAATCATCAATGATATCCGGTCGGAAACTGAGTGTTCCGGATGAGGGTAGATTGTCCAGCCAGTTTTCTTCGGGAAATACCATAAAACTGGATAATAACCGGGTTGGGCTGCCATAGGATAACCTGAGGAATTGTAAAATGAAAAAAGAAAAATACACTGCCGACCCTTTTCTTGATAAAAGAATCGACAACTATGGTAAATGGCTGAGAAGAGGACAGATTTCAGCATCTTCAAAAGTTGTTCCTGTTTCAGAATCACTTAGTGCAAAACAATGGGTGTTGCCGTCGGAGCAGGTCATAGAGATACTTGCAAAAGCGAATTCAGTTGCGGTGCAGGATTGCGAATGCAGAACCCACTACAAGAGATGTGATAAACCCTTGGATGTTTGTTTTCTCTTGAATAAAGTTGGAGATAAATTTGTTTCAATGGGAAAAGCTCGTCATGTTTCTTTAAATGAAGTGACTGATATCTTGAAAAAGGCTAATGAAAACGGCCTGGTGCATCTTGCTCTCTATATGCCTGACCACGAAATTTTTGCGTTGTGCAGTTGTTGTTCTTGTTGTTGTCACGAACTGCAAATAGTAAAGCTCACTGAACGAAAAGAATTAATGGTTCACTCTGAATACATAGCTGAAACTGATTTTGAAATTTGTGTTCATTGTGGTGAATGTGCGGATAGATGCTTTTTTGAAGCGCGGATATTCGATGATAAACAGATGGAATACAACCCTGATGTGTGCTTTGGTTGCGGGCTTTGTGTTGAGATTTGTCCTGTTGATGCAACAAGAATGGTTTTTAGAAAAGAAAAAAATATGTAAGAAAAAGCAATACCCCAACATCTATATGGTCTACATTTGTCAATAAAAATTATTCTAAATAACAAAAGTTATCTTGATTACCCATGAAATTCAGCCAAATTATGGATGTACCTGTTTGATCAGGCTGGCCTGCGGTCAAAAATCACAGGAAATCTCAATTGATAAGGAATTCAAATGAAAAAGTGTCAATCCAGGTTATTTTTAAATCACAATAAAAAACAGATCAATGATCTTTTTATAACAGTTTTTTTTGACAAAGGTTCCGGTCGGTGATTTTGTTTTCCAGCGTCGGTTTCAGTAAGGGTTTTCCCTGATACTTCTCAGGAATTCTCCCTTAAAGCAGGAAAAGCAGGAAAAATTTCTTCTGTATCAAACATCTATCTGGATTAACAAATGATTACAATAATGGACTTGGTAAAATGAATATCAACAATCTATCATCGGCGTTTACTACGAAGAAAATTGAAGAAACCCGTGATTTCTATATCAACTATTTTGACGCAAAAGTCACCTTTGATTGCGGATGGTACGTCAATCTTCAATTTGGAAATGAATTATCTACCCTTCAATTTATGTCACCGCAGCAACCGGAGCAACCATTCAGTGATAGCGCCGGCCTTATGTACAATTTTTCTGTATCGGATGTGGATAAAGAATATAAGAGATTAACTGACGCCGGTTTGGAGGTTATCGTTCCACTGGAAGATCATCCGTGGGGGGATAGAGGTTTTGCGATTCATGATCCAAACGGCATCACCTTATATATTTACAGCGACCGTGAGCCGAGCGAGGAATTTAAGCAGTATTACAAATAAAAGCCTGATAATACGAATCCGGCGTACGGCCCGTCGCCGGTTTTTGTCGTTCAAGGTGCAGGAAAATTATTTATGGACAGGCACTACCTGTGAAAATCAGCCGGGTTGAACTTAAAACCCCTGACTTCAGATAAAAGGAGCCGCATAGGTACGGTCTTAAACTTTCTTGATTACCCATGAAACTCAGCCAAATTGTGGATGTGCCTGTTTTATCAGGCTAGCCTACGGTCAAAAATCACTGGAAATCTCAATTGATAAGGAATTCAAATGAAAAAGTGTCAGTCCAGATCATTTTATAATCAGTCCAAAGCGGGTGCAACACCCCGCAACCCAAATGTTGCACCATGGAAGACTCCAGCTAATACAACTGATCAATATTATAGAAAAATCCCCCTTTCATTTTCTTGTTTTTTATGACAGGAATTCAGGAGTAAGGCACTAATGTGATTTTTGAAATACGCCTGACAAAACAGGCACATCCCCAGATTTCCAAATAACAGGCTGAGTTTCATACGTAATCAGATAAATTTTTTCCTCTATCTGAAAATATGCACCTTTCGCTAATTTTTTTCAATTTATGAATTTCAGGATCCAGGTGGTTGTTGATTTTTCATGGTTCAGCATTGCCGGCGGGCAGGTGTGTTGTCACGTATTCTTCAAGTCGTTTTATTTCTTTGGGGCTGAACAGGAGACCGAGGCGGGTGCGTCTCCACAATATATCATCAGCACACCCGGCCCATTCACGGCGAAGGAGATAGTCAACCTCAAAGCCATAGAGTCCATGGCCGAAGTGGGTGCCGAAGGCCGAACCGGTTGTAAGGTTTCGACACATATCTTCTGCGAGGGTGCCGTAAGTTCTCATAAGCCTTGTT
>NZ_JBPLBA010000086.1:0-8005 GCF_054039375.1 Desulfomarina sp.
TTTTCGTCTTTGCTTTTTCATAATTCCTCATTTTAACACGATTGAAGAACTATGCAGTATTTTATAACTTAACTGGTGGTCCTATTTCTTGGTACCGTTTCTAACCAAACCTCGTGCAAAAAAAGAACCTTAACTTCGACTTTTCACATTTTGGCCCCAACTTTTGTTTCCCCCCATTAAACGTGGTTAAAATTTTTCAAAAATTTAACTTAACATCCAATTATCACACAACTATTTTATAGCAAACATCACTTATTCAACCCACAAATCCTTTATTTATCTAGGTATCAAACCTTGTGTCCCCTTACACATGTCACTTGTACAGGAAAATACGGGCATTTCTCTTTTCTGCAGCCATGGGGGTGATTTTCCGTGTGATGGCAGGTTGGAGAGTCATTTCCCGGCAGTAAAAGTGAGAAATGCTGTTGAAGAAAATCAACAGCAACCGCCAGTGAAATTCGAACATATGCCTTGCAGCAGCTTGGGCCCGTGAGTTTCGTGATTGCTCTCATTACCCTGGAGACAAGTTCCATGGTGAGTTTCTGCTCTTTGTTGCGACCACATCTTGATCCGGTAAGTATCGCTATGCAGGCTCCAAGAGAAGGGGCTATTCCACAGGTTCCTGTCAAACCGCAATAGCCACCATGAGCCTGTTTCTCTGTGCGGTGAAAGACTTCGAGAACCGCCTCGTTCGCCAGATCGAATGAACCTTCATTTTTCAGAGCAGTTATTAATGCCCCACCGGCAATATATGTATGCTGGCAACCAAGCATTGGCAGAATGGGGAGGTCCATGCAGAGTTCGGCAATTGCAAATGGATCAGTTGAGGTAGATTCCATAAGTATGGTTTTGATTTGCTGAATTGTCTGTTGATTGTGGCATGAATCACAGACCATATGGCCGTTGGGGCAGGAGATATACCATTTATCAACACTGTTACAATAATGACAATGGCCTTCCACCGGCTGAGTATGGTATCTCAGGGAGGAGCTGCAGATCATACAGTTTTCAATATTTCTTTTTAAAGAATTTTCCCGGTCTGTGTTCTTTTCACGATGACGACCGTCATCATTTGATCCTCAGCAGTTCTCCGGCATTGTCTGTGATGGTGTAAATATATTGATCATTATTTTTCTCTTTCGATTCCGGCAACCCGGGAAAGTTCACCAGGCAGGTGATACAATTCCAGGGTGGCAGACGGTAAAATATAAATGGTTCATCTCTCTTATATGAACCATTATCTGGTGCCATAGTTGGTCTTTTGGGCCGATATCTGAGTTGGCCTAAAAATTTTATCCTCGGAGGTAAGCGTAGACTCCGATATCAATTATATGCGTGCGGTAAAACTCCCCGTGCGCCTTGATCTCGACCAAAAATCCTTGTTTCTGGGCAGGCACTGTCTATATAAAGATATCTTCTAAATAATAAAAGTTATTTTTAAATTTGACAGGGCAACGCCCAGATGGAACGCTGATTACGTACAAAGCTCAGCCTGTTAAAGCAGGCACATCCACAATTCGGCTGAGTTTCATGGGTAATTAAGTAGAAAATATGTAAATTCTGTTTTAAGTCAAGACACGAAATATTGATGACTGGACATCAGGGAGGGCAAAAAATAATGAAAATCCAAACTGCTGCGGTACGACCTGCAGCCGGGGGGCAGATAAAAATATGGAAAAGGAAGAGAAAACAAGATAGGCTGTGTAGTTCTATTATGAGAGGAAAAATGGTATACAGTGGTTTCAGATGATCTTGAAGAATTGCCTTTTCGCCCGATTTCTGAGTTACGGGAAAATGAAAAATGCTCACATATGACTACTCTGCTGTGTTTTTTTAATTTCCCTGTTCCTTGATTTTGAATGAAAAGTTAATTTTCCAAGGTATCTTTCAGAAACAACAAGATATTTTATCAGCCCGGAAGATCTTTTTCGGGCAGTAATTACAACAAAGGGGAAAATGATGAAAAAAACAGTCCTTCTGCTCACTATTTTCAGTCTTATCTTTTCAATTCAGGCCCTGGCCGCCGACCGGATTGTCAACGGCATTGACGCAAACTTTCCACCATTTGCCTATATCGATAAAACAGGTCAGCCCAGCGGTTTTGATGTGGAAGCCATGAACTGGATAGCCAAAGAAATCGGAGTGGAAGTAAGTCATCAGCCGATTGAATGGGATGGTATCATAACCAGTCTTCTCACGAAAAAAATTGATATCATCGCTTCCGGTATGAGCATCACTGAAGAGCGTGCCAGAAAGGTCAGTTTTTCAACCCCGTACTGGGTGATCAAGCAGGTTATGGTGGCAAAAAAAGATTCTCCGCTCACTATTGACACTATTTTGAAGGGGAAAAAAACCATCGGTGTTCAGCAGGGAACATCTGAAGCCAAATGGTTGAAGGCTGAGGCAGCCAAAAATGGCTGGAATTTTGAGCTTCGTTACTACAGTTCTGCGCCTCTGGCTGTTGAGGATGTCCTGAATGGCAGAATTGATGCCGCGGCCATGGATGATGCTCCGGCAAAAGATGCTTCCTCGAAAAAAGCTGTTCATATCGTCGGTACTTTTGGTATGGGGGACGAACAGTTCGGTTATGCCGTGCGAAAAGAGGATAAAGAATTGCTGGCAAAGGTCAATAAAGCCCTGGCCAAGCTGATGAAAACCGCAACATGGCATGATCTGATCAAGAAGTATGAACTGGACAAATAACTGTTCCGAAAACCAGCCACGGCTGGACCTGGTGGTTCAGCCGTTTTCTCAATAAGGTATTTTCGTCACTCTTCTGATAAACCCATGACGTCCGCTTTTTCCGTTATTCTTGATTCCCTTCCTTATCTGCTCCAGGGATCATTCATCACCCTCGGCATTGTGGCTTCAGCCATGCTTTTCGGTCTGGTGATCGGTATAGGCATGGCTGTCGGTCTTGTGTACGGGAACAGATTTGTGCAACTGATCTTTTCAGGGTATATCTGGATTTTTCGGGGAGTGCCGGTGGTTGTTCTGCTTTTTCTCTTTTATTTCGGGATCTTTACATATCTTGGGCTGTCGTTCAGTGCCTTTACCTCGGTGGCTGTTGTGCTTGGTATGACAACTGGTGCTTACCAGGCCAATATCTTCAAGGGAGCGATTCTGTCACTTCCCCAGGGGCAGTTTAAGGCGGCCAGCGGTCTGGGCATGAGTGATTTTCAGGCGATAAAGAACATTATCCTGCCCCAGATACTGCGGATGTCCATTCCGGCATGGTCAAATGAATTCTCAATAATCCTGAAGGATTCCGCCCTGGCATTTGTGATCGGCGCACCTGAGATCATGGCACGGACCCAGTTTGTCGCTTCCAGAACCTACCAGCATCTGCCTCTCTACATTACCGCAGGGGTCATCTATTTTATTCTCACCTGGGCTGGAGTTATTGCCCTGAGAAAACTGGAAAAACGTCTCCAGATTCCCGGATATTCGCACTATGGAAGTTGAATTATGAATGAAAACAAACCGATTCTCAGGGTGGAAAATATCACCAAATCGTTTGGTGAAAATACTATTCTCAGCAATGTGAGTTTTCAGCTGGAAAAAGGGGAAATCAAGGTCCTGATCGGGCCGTCAGGTGGAGGGAAGAGTACTTTGCTGCAATGCATGAACTGCCTGGTTCTTCCCGATTCCGGCAGGATATTTCTGGAAGGAAGGCTGGTCGATTTTTCCCACAGGCAGGATCTTTATCAGCTTCGTCAGAAGCTGGGGATGATTTTCCAGGATTTTAATCTTTTTGATCATCTCACTGCTCTTGACAATATCACCATTGCCCTTCGGAAAGTGAAAAAGAAGAGCAGGAGCGAAGCCGAACAGAGAGCCAGACAGGAACTGGAACAGGTCGGCCTGGCCGATAAAGAGAACCTATATCCCGCCCAGCTTTCCGGTGGGCAGAAACAGCGGGTAGCCATTGCCAGGGCCCTGGCTATGGACCCGAAGATTCTCATGCTCGATGAGCCGACTTCCGCCCTTGATCCGGAACTGATCGGCGAGGTGATCGCTGTCATCAAGCAGCTTGCGGCACGGGGAATGACCATGATCATGGCCACCCATCAAATCAGCCTGATTTCATCCCTGGCGGATGAGATACTGTTTATGGAAAAAGGGAGCATTGCCGAGCAGGGGGCTCCGGAAATCCTGCTGGGTGCCGGGAACAACAGTAAGACGATGGGGTTTTGTAATCGACTTGATGAGCTTTCGGGGGTGGAGAAATAGCCGTGGAATTTTCACCTTTCTACCAGGAACTGGTGACCAGTCTCAATCGGGGGCTTGTGGTGTCAATTGCCCTCATTGTCCCTTCCGCAGCTGGTGGTGTGCTTATCGGTATTCTGGCCGGCACTGTCCGCACCTTCGGCTCCACTGTTCTCAGAAGGATCGGGGATACGTATGCGGCGGTCTTCCGGGGCACGCCTCTGGTTGTGCAGCTTTTTATTCTCTATTTCGGCCTTCCCAATATAGGCATCTATTTTTCACCTTATATGGCGGCAGTCACCGGCTTTACCCTCTGCAGCGGTGCTTACCAGTCCGAATATGTCAGGGGTGCTCTGCTGTCCATCAAAAGCGGTCAGCATCTTGGTGCCCAGGCCCTTGGTTTTACGAGGTTTCAGACCATTTTCTGGATAATAGTACCCCAGGCTGTTCGTCGTGCCCTGCACGGCTGCGGCAATGAGATTATTTATCTCATCAAATATTCTTCCCTGGCGTTTATTGTCACCTGTATAGAACTGACAGGTGAAGGGAAGACCATTGCCACCGAATACTTCAGGTTTACCGAGGTCTTTGCCCTTATCGGCCTCTATTATCTTGTGCTGGTGACAATCGCCATGTTTATTTTGAAAAAAATCGAGAAGGTTCTTTATATTCCGGGATTCGGAAGGGCCTGATCCTCCACTTTGTCTGTTCTGGTTATCTATGCAATTCAACCGGACTGGGGATGTGCCTGTTTTATCAGGCGTATTTCAAAAATCACTTTAGACTGATTATAAAATGATCTGGACTGACACTTTTTTATTTGAATTCCTTATCAATTGAGATTCCCAGTGATTTTTGACCGTAGGCTAGCCTGATCAAACAGGTACATCCACAATTTGGCTGAATTTCATGGGTAATCAAGATAACTTTTGTTATTTAGAAGATATTTTATAATACAGGATGATTCGCCATGGTGCCTTATTCTCCCCTCACTTCAGAACTGAAAGCGATTATAGCTGATGGAATCAGTTCGGATTCGTCCATTGTCGAAACGGAGAATCTGGTCAAATATTCTTCGGATGCTTCCACACTCAGTTACCTGCCGGAACTCGTCGTTATTGCAGGAAGTGTGGATGATATCAAGGTGGTGATGGAACTGGCGAACAGGTATCATTTTCCCGTGACTCCCCGTGGTGGAGGATCGGGCCTGGCGGGAGGCTGCCTGCCGTCCCGGGGTGGTGTCGTGTTGTCCATCATGGGGCTGAACCGGATTGAACGGATCGATACCGGAAACTTTGTCATGAAGGTCGGTGCAGGGGTTATCAGTCAGAAGGTACGTGAGGCGGCTGAAGCCGCCGGCCTCTTTTATCCGCCGGACCCCGCCGGAATGGATAGAAGCACCATTGGAGGAAATGGGGCCACGGACGCGGGGGGACCCTCATGCCTGAAATATGGCACGACTCGCGATTATATCCTTGGGCTGGAGGCGGTTCTGCCCGATGGACAGTTTATTTCGACCGGGGTGGAAACCAGGAAGGGAGTGGTGGGGTATGATCTTACAAATCTGTTGATCGGCAGTGAGGGGACACTTGGTATTATTACCTCCCTCACCCTGAAACTTCTGGCCAGGCCTCCGGCTCTGAAGACAATGATGTGTGTTTTCACTGATATGGTATCAGCAATGAATGGTGTTGCGGCCATTATGAAAAAGGGTTATCTGCCAAGCGCTCTGGAATTCCTGGATCATAAATGCCTCAGATTGGTCGGTGAGCTGCTGCCCTTTTCTCCTTCCGGTGATAAACCATCTCTGCTCATCATTGAAATAGACGGTCCGGAAAAGCAGATTGAAAGAGAGATAACTGAACTCTGCAGAATCACAGAAAAAAATGGTGCTACGGAATTTATCAGAGCTGAAAATTCAGAGGAAAGGGAAGAGATCTGGGCCGTCCGACGTCAGGTCAGCCTGCGTATTCATGACCATGCGGAGCTGTACATACCGGAGGATATCGTGGTTCCTTTGAGTAATATCGCCGCCCTTGTGGATGTTCTGCCTGAATATGAAAAAAGATACGATATGGAAGTATTCTCGTTTGGTCATGCGGGAGATGGTAATATTCACCTCAACATCACTACCGGAAATATGGCTGATAAAGATCGTGTGTTGGAAGGAACAAAGGCCCTGCTGGAACTGACACTGGAACTTGGCGGGACAATATCCGGAGAGCATGGTATCGGTATTGCGAAGAGTCCGTTTCTGGCCATGGAGTTGTCCGAGACTTCCATTACCCTGCAGAAAAAGATCAAAAAACTATTTGATCCCAACCTGGTTCTGAATCCGGGAAAGATTTTTTATGAAAAGTGAACATATGAATGGTAACCGCAGTTCTTTTCGGGATTTTCCGGTGAGCAGAAGAGTTCGCGCCATATCCCCGTCGGCCACCAAAGAGATGGCGGATCTGGCCGCCGGGACTGGAGGTTGTGTGTCCCTGGGGCAGGGCGTTCCTTCTTTTGCCACGCCGGATCATATCATTGAAGCGGTTACGGAAGTAATTCACAAAGATCCCGGCAGCGGCAAATATACCCTGCAGAGTGGTATGGTTCAACTGCGTGAATGTATTGCGGGGTATCTGCTGCGGGAAAAAAATATCTCCGTTGATCCTGAAAATGAGATCTGTGTGACCGTCGGAGGTATGGAGGCCCTGCTGACGACTATTTTTGCCGTGATTGATCCGGGAGATGAAATTATTCTTCCTTCACCGACGTACGCCTCCTATATTGAACAGATTCTGCTTGCCGGCGGTGTCCCGAAGTTTGTTCCACTTACCTCTGACTGGGACCTGGATCTGTCAGCGATCAGGCAGGCGGTCACTCCGGAAACGAGGGCGGTCATGCTCTGCAACCCTGGAAATCCCACGGGAGCGGTTTTTCCCGATGACCAGACGATGGAGCTGGGCAGGTTGGCGGTAGAGTGTAATTTTGTAATTATTACAGATGAAGCCTACGATTATATTCTCTATTCAGATGAAACCCTGACCAGTCTGCTCAGTCATGAAGAGTTAAGGGAACATGTGATCTCGGTATTTTCTCTTTCTAAGAAATATGCACTCACCGGCTGGCGGATAGGCTGGGTTGCGGCAGATCACCGGTGGATGAAGCAGATTATGAAAGTTCATGATGCTGCAACCATCTGCGCTCCGACCCCATCCCAGTTTGCCGCCCTGGCCGCCCTTGAGGGGGATCAGGAATGTGTCACCACCATGCGAGATGCCCTTGAACAACGAAGAACTCTCTGCTGCTCCAGGCTTGACAGGCTTTCAGATTATTTTTCGTATGTCCCCCCAAAGGGTGCTTTTTATATAATGGCCAGATACCTGTTTACGGATGCTTCGTCAAAAGAAGTCGCCACACGGCTTCTGCGGGAGGCAAAGGTCATCACTATTCCCGGTGGTTCTTTCGGACCGGGGGGAGAAGGGCATCTCCGGCTTTCTTTTGGCGGGGAGCCGGATGAGATCATGGAAGCTTTTGACCGGCTGGAGACCTGGCTTGGCCGATCCGGTTAATATCCCGGCTTTACTCCTTTCGGGGCATTGTCCTGTCTTGCCCTGCAGAGTGAACAGTGCTGATATATGTTCCTGATGCTTTCAGGGTCTGTTCAATCTGTTCCATGTCTGTTTCTGCGGGATTAAAAACAACACTGTTTATCTCATTGTTATCCAGCCAGCCTCTTGTGACATTGATGATTCCGGGCTGCCCTTCCAGGGCGGCTTTACCGACATCGTATCATGCCACGACAAAT
>NZ_JBPLBA010000087.1:0-27527 GCF_054039375.1 Desulfomarina sp.
GCCGGATAGGTTGCTCCCTTGCAGATGAGGCAGGTATCAAGCCATTGTCTGGTTATGCGTTTGAGTTGACCAAAGAGGTGCATCTTCGGTTCTTCGCCGGGATCCCGCCACTTGGTGTACAAAAGGCGTTTGGTCACATGGAAAATGAGACTGGAGCGTCGCATATCTTCCAGGTGTTTCAGGCTGAGCTCCACACCTTCGCCGATAATACCCTGATTCCTGGTAATGGACGGACCTACCAGATCCGGGGTCAGCTCTAAAATTGAATCGTCGGTAAATTTTGCGCTCAGACGTTCTTCCGGCAGCTCCACCCGATATCCCTGAACCCTGGGAAAGCGGATTTCCAGATGATCACGCTGGGGTTTTACTGCTTTGACCTGAATGGTTTCTCTGGGCGGTTGAGGCGGCGCCACCACTGGTTTCGCGGTAAAATCAAAAGGGATACCCAATACATCGGCATATTCCACGTTAAACAACCCTTCCTCATTCAAATCATAGGATTGTCGGCGCAGGGCGCGACCGATGACCTGTTCACAGAGAAGCTGGGTGCCAAAAGCCCGCACTCCAAGGACATGGGTGACAGTGTTGGCATCCCAGCCTTCGGTAAGCATGGAGACGGAGACCACACAGCGGATGGAACCACCCAGACTGTCCGGCTTGCCGACTGTATTCATGACTTCCCGCAGCAAATCCTGGTCTGTTATGTTTTCTGCTCGGCTGTGATCTCCACGCTGACGCATCTCATATCGAAAGCGTTCAATTTCAGCAGCGGCCATGGTCCTGAAATTTTTATCCAGGGCGTCACCGGATTCAAGCTGTTCGCTGTCAATGAGCAGGGTGCGGGGCCGGGCCAGCTGGTTGCCATGCTCATCATAGTTACGGAATAATTCCAGTCGGCCCGGAACAAACGAGCTGCTGCCGTCTTCATTGGCCCGATGAAAACCGGAAATATAATCATAGACAAGTTTTGAGGTGGAAGTGTTGTTACAGACCACAATGAAACAGGGCGGAACTTTTACTCCTGCTGCCTGCCATAGCTCAAATGTCTCTTTATAATGGCCATAAAGCGCTTCAAGTGCAGTTTGCAACCTGACAGGCAAACTTAACGGATCAAGATCCTTGGTCTTGCCACGCCCTTTTTTGGGCATATCTTTTTTGATATGCTCCCACAGGTTGCGGAACATGGGCATTTCATCACCGGGCAGGTTTTGTGCCACAGGCACCCTGGGTAACTTGACAATGCCGCATTCAATGGCATCCATGAGGGCAAAGTCACTCATGGCCCAGGGGAAGAGCGTTCCTTCCGCATAACCTGAGCCGCTGAGAAAAAACGGGGTGGCTGACAGGTCAATGACCCGGTGAATGCCAATTTTCCGGCCCACTATCTCAAGGCCTGTAATCCATAGCCTGGCCGCTTCATTGTTCTTTTGCGCCTCTTTTTTGTCATCCCCTTTCAAGGTAGAAACATCATCTTCCCCGGGCTTTTCCCGGTAACAGTGATGAGCTTCATCATTGATGACCATGATGTTTTTCATACCCATCAGGTCAGGCATAACCCGTTGCAGCATTTGACCCTCAGTTTCCCGGGTATCCAGCGCTTCTCCTCGTCCCTGCAACAGAGAGCGGTTGCCTTTGGCCAACTTGACCCGTTCCCGCAGTTTGAACGCGTGATAATTGGTGACCACAATCTTGGCTCTTTCCAGATCAGCCAGCATATCTCCGGGAACCAGTTCCCTGCTGGCGTAGTAACTGTCCGGATCATTGGGCTGGAGGACACGGAGACGATCACGGATGGTGAGTCCGGGAGCAACGATAAGAAAACCACGGGTAAATTTTTTACTGGCACGTCTGCGAACGGCATTAATAGTCTGCCAGGCAATGAGCATTGCCATGACCGTGGTTTTTCCCGCACCTGTGGCCAGCTTTAATGCCAGCCGCATTAACGCCGGGTTAGCATCGTTATTGGCGCTCTCTAGATGATCAAGGAAGAATTTCCCCCTCTTGCCCAGCTGAGGAGCTACTTCGATGAGCCATATTGCAACTTCTGCGGCTTCTACCTGGCAAAAAAATGGGCGGATGCCACTAAAATTGTGATGCCGCCAATGTTTCAAAAGACGTGCAGTCTCCGGAGTTACTTTCCAGTCATTCAGATTTGGCAGAGCTCGCCATGCATCAACTTCCTGACGCAACTTGTTGATGATGGGAGTAGGATCATATTGTTGCCCACCACTGGTAAGAGTATGATCAACAAAAAGTTTCTGCTGTGTCCCTTTGCCTTTCCGCTTTTTAGGTTTGGGAATGGGAGTTATGAATTCAGCTTTACGTCGCTGGTTGATAATTTGCTGGGTTGGTTGTCCCTGTTCGTCCAGCTCCCAATGCCTGGAGGGATAATCGTAAGGCGAGTTGAGAATGGGGTGTTCGAAGAATAGATTGCTCATAACTTCCTTTCCGGTCCGGATAATCCAGCTGCAGGCCGAGTCGGCATAGCGGTAGCGAGAAAAAACAACATAAAATCAATGAAACATATACCATAAAAAAACATAAAGCGGCTTCCTTGTTTATTGTATCGACAGCATTAAATCATAATAACGCTTAAAATACTATTCGGCACAATACTCAGCAATTTGTTTCTTGGTTTCTTGCTGCACGCTGTTTTTTCGCTTTGTTTCTTCATGTGTTTAGGGTAATGTCAGTTTCTCGTGTTATTTTTTACAAAGCGAAATAGATATTTCTGTATAGCATTATTTATATATATTCTTATATCGTTTTTCTTAGCGCATTCAATAGCCTTTTTCCTGAAGCATTACTCCCCAGCACAAGTAGAGCACGGATTGCAGCAGTTTCGCTTATGTGCCGGTGACTCGCTCTGTTCATAGTTGCGGTTATTTTTTTCAACCGGGCAATATCATCATTATACAACAGATAAGCTTTTAATGTCCCTTTTTACTCGGCGTTACCAAATCAAGTTGTTCTTTGGTTTGGTCTTTTGACTCGACAGTTTGAAGTGGATCATGTGCGGATCGGCGATCATTATTTCTGCTTCACCACCCCTCAAGGTCGTATCCAAGGAGATTGGTCTCCTGCGGACCAACTCGCTTTTTGGCGGCATATGGGGAGTGGTGTCTGATGCCGATCAGATAAAGACCGATTTTCTTTACACCTTCAACATCGTGTTCGAGGCAGGTCTGGAGATGAAACTCCATGGCAAGTGCGACCTGATTCTCAACCAGCAGGCTGTTGGTTCCTTGCCTTTGAGCCTGCGGCGCAAGCAGGAAGAATAATTGGCAGCCACCAATGACCTGGAAGGAGGGGAGAAATTCGTCAAGATCATCCCCGTGTTCTGGGTGTAGGGTGATGATCTGGAGCAGGCCAGAGATTAATGCACACGGGTACTTCGGTTATGGGAAAACAACGGTTATGTCATGCAGCAGGACAATAAAAATCTATACACAAATTTACAAATTTTGAGCATATTAGTTTTCGAAAAAACTTTACTTTATCAGTTGGTTACAGAAATGGATTACAGGCCATCAGGTCACCCGGCGTGTAACCAGTTGAAATCATATTAAACTTAACCGGATATTAGTGATTTAATAGATATTCTATGCCATTCCAATGGGTTGACTTGTTTCGCCCCCGTTATCCGATACTTGATTATCCGTGAAACTCAGCCAAATTGTGGATGTGCCTGTTTTATCAGGCTAGCTTACGGTCAAAAATCACTGGAAATCTCAATTGATAAGGAATTCAAATGAAAAAGTGTCAGTCCAAATCATTTTATAATCAGTCTAATGTGATTTTTGAAATACGCCTGATAAAACAGGGACATCCCCAGACTCACAAATGACAGGCTGAGTTTCATACGTAATCAGAATCCGATATGTCAAGGGAAGAGCGTTATGCTGTTTTTTATGGATAGGTGCCAGGTGTGTCGTGGATACTATCTTCCTGTTGGGCTTTTGCTCCACCATAGATAACATCATTTCCAGTTATACCTGTCACTTTCCGAATAATTAGGTATATGGCACCTTGTCAATGCTGAAATTCCAAAATCTTTGCGGGATAATCCATGTCGACTGGCCGCCTCTAGAATGCCAAAAGTGATCAGGAGATTTAGACCGAAAATTGCATCTGGTCGTTTACCACTCTTTAGATATTTATTAATCTCTTCACTGGCGGGAGTCTGGGTATAATCGCAATACAGTAATTCCTGGTAACTTTACTGTGTTAGGTGCACTCCAAAATCAAGATGCACGTTATATATTCACCCGGGATTACAATTTTTATTTCTCTTTTACAACCGGAAAACCGCGATACTTCCATTCCGCGATGCCGTAGCGCATGTTGTAGATGTTTTTAAATCCTTTGTCTATCAGGATTTTGGCTGCCACCGTGCTGCGGTTGCCGGTGGCGCAGTAAATCAGGATCGGTTTACCTTTGTGGTCCAGCAGTTTTACATATTCATGTTGAATGACCTGGACCGGGAGAAGAATGGAGTTTTCAATATATCCATCCCTGCGGTATTCCCCTGGTGTTCGCACATCGAGGATCAGAGGGGAAATATTGGTGATGATCTTCCTGGCTTCTTCTGCAGTGACAGGGCGGTAATTTGTTCCGGCAAATTCGATTATTTCCACGGTGCCATGGATATCGCCGAATTGAAAAGGATAGTGGCCCGTCTGTTTGAATTTTACATATTTTTTCTGTCCTTTTTCCGGGGGAAAGGTGTGGTGAATTTTCAGACCTTCAATGGTCAGGGTTTTTTGCTCTTTTTCATCGGCGGGAAAAACCACGTAATCACCCCTGTATAGCCTGATACTCCCCCTGGCGAGTTCACTTTCTGAGAGGATTCTCAGGCCGTTGATGACCTGGCCGGAAATTTTCTGGATTGTTCCTGCGCTGCCTGGGGCAGAGAGGGAAAAAATCAGGATAATTGATATTAGAAGAGTTTTTATAATTCTCATGGAGATCCTTTCGGCTGTTTTGCAGCCTTTGTGGATTAAGGCCGTACTGCCCGCACCAGTCCTTTTTTCTTGGGAATATATTGCCGTTCGGGATCACAGTTGTCGTCCAGTTCCCAGGTGCCTACCCGTCCATCCATATCCGGTTCGTCGGACCAGTAATTTCCCTCAACTTTCATTTCGCAGTCGCCATTTTTATGCAGATCAAAAATGATGTACAGATCATAAAGTTCGGAAACCGTCGGTAGACGCCAGTCATTATAGCCTCCTCTTTCCATGGTGCCGGCATATTTTTGTGCGTCTTCAAGGGATCTGATTGTTCTGCTGGTATCCATCTGCCACATTTTTCCTGTGCGTGTATCCCGGCAGACACCATCACCCAGTGCGATGAGTCTGTCGCTTGTGCTGTGGCCTTTCAGGTCGGTTTGTTCTGCGCAGCCACTGAAGAGGAGGAGTGAGAGTAGTCCGGTTAAAAGACAATTTCTGGTGCTGTTCAAAATGGCTGATCGTTTGTGTTCGTTCATGTTTGCTCCGGTTCAAGCAGGATTTTGATCGTGAGAATGCACTTTTCCAGGGCCTGTCTGTTTTCGTAAACCCTGGAAAGCATGATTCCGCCTTCGAGTATGGCAACAATTGAGGTGGCTAGAGCTTCAACGTTAAGTTTTCCACTCAGCTGACCGGATTCTTCGGCCTTTTGCAGTTCGGTTCTCAGTTTTTCCGTCCAGTGGCCGAATACATCCTGCAGGATTTCACCGAAACGGGGGTTGATGCCACTCATTTCCAGGGCGGTGTTGCCAAACAGACAGCCACCGACAAATTGGGTCTGTTGCATCAGGGTCATAATGACTTGACAGGAAGTGATAATTTTTTCCACAGGGCCAGCCCCGGTCAGGGAACGGTCGAGAATTGCCGAAAATTCTTCAGCGGCATCAAGGAGAACGGCAATGCCGAGCTCCTCTTTGGAGGAGAAGTGATAGTAAAGGTTGCCTTTCTTTACTCCCGTGACGGCTGTTATTTCACTGATACTGGTGTTTTGAAAACCCCTGATAGTAAAAAGCTTTCGGCTCTCTTTTAAAATCCGTTTGCGGGTTTCTTTACCTTTATTCAATTCGGCACCTTGATTGTTTTATACTGACCGTTCGGTACAAAATAGAGTGCGGGATGGACTTTGTCAATCTTTTTCCAGCAGTAAATTCATCAACACCGGGGAAATTCAATAGTGCTTGCCAAAGATTCAGGAAGAGGGAACAATGGGAAGCAGGCAGTTGAGTTCAGAGGTCAGGGAACAGGGAAATGTAAACAGGCAGTATATTAATCTCGTTGAGCGGTTACGGACAATGGAGATAATAACCGAAAAGATAAGCGGAATCGTCCAGCGGGTGACCTATCATAATCCCGAAAACGGCTGGTCGGTATTGCGTGTTGCTCCGTTTGACAGTCCGGGCCGGCTGGAAACTGTGACTGTACACCAGACCAGGGTCTTTGCCGGTGCCACCATGGAATTTCGTGGAAGCTGGATTATTCATTCCCGTTTCGGCCGACAGTTTCAGGCGGACGAGGCCATCGAGAAAAAACCTGCTTCGGCTGCCGCCCTGGAGAAATATCTCGGTTCCGGTCTGATCAAAGGGGTTGGCCCCAAGACGGCCGGACGGATTGTCCGTTACTTCCGGGGAAAGACCCTTGAAGTTTTTGAGAATGATATAGACAGGTTGATTGAGGTTCCCGGAATCGCAAAGAAAAAGCTGGCAATGATAAAGGAAGCCTGGCGGGAGCATCGCATGGTCCGTGAGGTGATGATGTTTCTCCAGGGGCACGGGATTTCCACCCTGTTTGCCGTGAGGATCTATAAAAAATACGGGGACAGGGCGATCAGACTTGTCACTGAAGACCCCTATCGGCTGGCGGTGGATTTTTATGGTATCGGTTTTTTCTCAGCGGATCGGGTAGCCCTCAGTATCGGTCTGGCCCTGGACAGCCGTGAACGGATTGTGGCGGCCATAAGACATGTCCTGGCCGCGAGCCGGGAGCAGGGGCACTGTTATCTCACCATTGAGCAGATTGGTCTTGATGTGGGAAAGCTTCTGGAATTTTCCCCCGGAGAAAAGCTTCTCGAAATACTGGTTGGCATGGAGAGGGACAATCATCTTCGTGTGCGGCTTTTGCCCGCTGACGATGGGAAAAAACTCCGTTGCTACTATTCGAAGACGCTCTACTATGACGAGGAATATGTGGCCCGCAGGATTCGCTCAATGGCTGTTCGGCCCATGTTGCTGCCTGGAACACTTACCCCCTGGATCGAGAAATACTGTCGCAGGGCGAAGCTGGCTCTCAGTGATGAACAGATGGAGGCGGTCCGTGCCGTTGTCCGCAGCCATTTTTCCGTGCTTACCGGAGGGCCGGGATGCGGAAAAACAACGGCAACACTGGTCATTGTCCGTCTGCTCGAGGCGCTGGGAAAAAGAGTTTTACTGGCAGCACCCACCGGACGGGCGGCCCAGCGGATGGCGGAAGTTATCGGCCGGGAGGCGAAGACCGTGCACCGTCTCCTGGAATTTCAGGGCAGTGGTTTCAAGCGCAATGAGAAACAGCCCCTGCGGGGGGATTTTCTAATTGTGGATGAATGTTCCATGCTCGATATTTCCCTGACCGCGTCTCTTCTCAGGGCAGTGCCTGACGGTTGTCAGGTTCTTTTCATCGGTGATGCCGACCAGCTTCCCTCCGTTGGTCCGGGAAATGTCCTGGGCGATATTCTCTCTTCCGGACTTGTGACAGCATGCCGTCTCACCCGGGTCTTCCGCCAGGCACGTGAGTCAAAAATTATTGAATATGCCCATCTGATCAACAGGGGTGAGATTCCACGAATTATATCTCCCTTTAAAGAGCCGGATGTGTGGCATGGGAGAACAGACTGTATCTTCCTGGATTCCGACGAAGCTACCCGTGAGCAGCTCACTTTTATCGCCAGGGTGAAAAAGAATTTTCAATTAAAAACGGAGGATTTTGAAGGTCTGTGCATGGGTGGGGATGGTTTTACTTTCAGAACAAATGAGATGATCGCATCCGCCTGGGAGAAGGATTTTGAAATCCCGGAAAAATTCAGACATGTCGACCTGAAGAAAATCCGGGAAGCAGAAGATGGTGTGGAGGAATTGAAAGCTGTACTGAAGAAAATTCATCCCTGGTCCAGTCTCCATTATGGTCTGGGCGGGGTTGATACGGTGGTCCGTCTCTATATTGACTGGATCCCGAAATACCTCGGAGAAGATATCGAAATTCAGATCCTCTCACCCATGACCCGTGGAAGTATGGGTACGGCAAATCTCAATCGGGTGATTCAGGAGGCTGTCAATCCGGTGGCGGCGGGAAAAGCACAGCTTCAGATGGGGGAAAGGATTTTCAGGGAGGGGGACCGGGTGATTCACCGGCGCAATAATTATGACCTGGGCGTCTTCAATGGTGATATCGGCAGGATCGTCTCTATCGAAAATACGGCTCCAACCTGTGTGGTTGCCTTTGCTCAGGATAATCGCCGGGTACTCTACCAGCGGGATGATATCCTGGAACTCGACCTGGCCTACGCCATAACGATCCATAAATCCCAGGGAAGTGAGTTTCAGGCGGTTATTCTTCCGGTACTCACCCAGCATTTTAAGATGCTGTTTCGCAATCTGATTTATACCGGCCTGACCAGGGCCAGAGCCATGGCTGCCTTTGTGGGGACGAGAAGGGCTCTGGCCATGGCGGTCCGGCAGCAGGATATCGGCAGAAGACAGACCGGGCTGGCAACTCTTCTGAGGAATTGACGGAACTCTTTCAGGTTCAAAAGAGCCGGGATTCATGTGACAGGCAGTTTGATGACAAACTCGGTTCCCTTGCCGATTTCCGTGGTAAAATGGATGGAACCACCATGTTTTTCAGTAATGACGTCATGGCTGATTGCCAGCCCCTGTCCTGTGCCCTTCCCAACCTTTTTGGTGGTGTAGAAGGGATCGAAAATTCTCGGCTGTGCCTCCTGCGGGATACCGGTTCCAGTGTCACGGATACGCAGTTCCACATGGTTGTCCTTTTTCCGGGTGGTAATGGTTATGGTTCCCTTACTTTTTTCCGGGGTTTCTCCCAGTTTTTCACCAATGGCATGGGCCGCATTGATAATCATGTTGAGGATGACCTGGCCCATTTCATCGGACAGCAGCGGGACCAGAGGCAGGTCCGGGTCGAGATCAAATTCGGTATCGGCTACGTATTTCCATTCATTGCGGGCGACAGTCACTGTGGTTTCGATAATTTTATTCAGGTCCCTGGGTTCTTTTTCCCGGCTTCCGGGGTGGGAAAATTCCTTCATGGCTAGAACGATGGAGCTGACACGTTTTACGCCCTCCCTGGATTGTCTGATAGCCTGGGGGATTTCTTCGGCCAGATATTCCCAGTCCATGGTCTCAAGTGCCTGATCTATTGTCTCCCGGATGTCTTCCGGGCTGTTATCGCCAAGTTGCCGCATCTGTTCAATGAAGACCGCCAGATCATCGAAAACTTCATCCAGGAAATTGATGTTGGTTCCAATGAACTGGGTTGGAGTATTTATTTCATGGGCAATACCGGCGGCAAGCTGTCCGACCGATTCCAGCTTCTGGGCGTGGAGAAGCTGAGCCTGGAGATTTTCCTTTTTCTGTGTTTCTTCAATTCGTTGGGTGATATCACGGACGATGGCCACAAAACGTCCACCAAGATTTTCTGAAGAGACATACTGGAGGAAGACTTCCACCGGGATGAGTTGTCCGTCTTTGGCCCTGTGGTTTGTAGTGAAGGTGATTGAATCCTTTTCACCGCTGAGCAGTGGTGCAATAAATTGCCTGAAATTTTCTTTTGAGAAATCGGGTTTGATATCCAGTGGAGTCATGTTCAGTAACTCTTCAAATGTGTACTTGACCTGGTTGATGGCTCCGAGGTTGACATAAATGAACCGCAGGGTATCCGGTTCAAACATGAAAACACAATCGAGGATCTGGTCCAGGCTGAGTTTGAACTGTTGCAGTTTTTCACTCATTGTTTTCTTGTTCGCCAGTTCATGGTCAAGGGTGATCATGGTTGCTTTCAGGCGTCGATTGAGCAGCAGAACAAATATCATGGCAATGATTGCCCCGATGAGGGTTATCCCTATCAGGATGAATTCAACCCAGTGCTGGCGAAATGATGCCTTCCAGGTAATGATTCCGTAATGTTCGTAGGGGGCAATTTTCAGGGTTTTCAGGCAGGTGTGGATCGACTTGTAATTGTGGGCAATTGTCCAGCCACCAATAGAAGCAGCACGGGCGGCCCTGTTTTCCGGAGAGAGTCTCAGCAGGGCTATGGCTACCTGTTCTGCAAGATTTCTGTCGATATGCGGGAGGGTGGCCATTGGCCATTCCGGATAGAGGGTCGTGGTAAGCAGAAAAGGAAAGTGTGCCGTATTGCTTTTTTCTTCCAGGATCTTGTAGTTATCAAGAGTGATTTTTCCTTCTGCTGCCATGCGTTCCAGGGTATCGGATCGGATTGTACCGCCATCGACAAGTCCATCCCGAACTGCGTATACCACGGCATCGTGGGTTCCTCCAAATTGAAGGGAACTGAAATCCCGGGACGGTTCCAGCCCATGGGAGAGGAAATGGTACCAGGCGGCTATCCATCCCCCGAAAGAGTGCCTGTCTACAGCCATGAACCGTTTTCCCCGGAGATTTTCGCAATTTGTGATATCATTGCGGTCTTTTCTTGAAAAAATTACTCCTCCGAATCGGGTTGTGATTTTGTGGAATTTCCGGTTTTTCATGGTTGCTATTCTTTCGGCACCGAAATTGTATTCCAATTGCACGTAGTAGGCGGGATTTGTCAGGATAAAATCAATTTGATTCTTTTCTACTGCCGGGTAGATCTCGTTGAAATCCAGCGGGATCACATTGAATTTAAAATTATCTATGGTCCTGGAAAGATACTCTGCTGTCGGGGTCCATTTTTTCAGTGTCTGTTCTTTTCCCCGTTTTGCGAGGATGCCGATTCTGACCGGAGTATCGGTGGCCCCGACTTTCCGGGAAAAGGGCAGAAGGAAAAGGAATATTACGGCAATCCAGGTAAGGAGCTCTTTGCGGTGTAAAGAAAGGAATGGAGTTTTCATATCACCTGGCATAAGTTGGATTTCTGACAACCACTTATATTTTACAGTTTACCTGTGTCAGGCATGATATTCAAATTTTTTCATAATTATGTATGGGCACTCATGGGAGCCTGTCAGATATTGAATTTTTCTGAGCGAAGTAAAAATGCGAGAATAATTCCCGCAAGAAAGCCCCAGGTCAAGCTTGAGGCAAGGGTGATGGAGAGGATGGTGAGGACCACGAACATGTCCTTTCTGGCGAACATATCGAGAATGGTGAGGCTGAGCTGTGAACCGGCAAAAAGCAGAAGAACCCCCAGGATGGAAAAGGGCAGGAAATGAATGAGAAAAATAACATGGGGGCCGGTAAAAACAGCCAGAGCCAGGAAAACAGTACCGATAATAAGATTTGAACCGGCAGTACGGGCCCCGAAGCGGTAATGGGCCGCCAGGCCTCCTGCACCATGGCAGAGGGGGATTCCGCCCAGGAAAAAGCTGAGGCCGTTTGCTGCTGCCATGGAAAGCGTTGTGGCCCGGTATGTGACCCGGTGTGAATCTTCTCCGAAATATTCTCTTGAGAGATCAGCATTGGCGATGATGGCATTGCCGATGGTCATGGGAAGCTGGGGGATGACCAGGACAAAGAGGGCCACGGTGAGATCAGTGATGGCGGGCAGTCCTGCTGGGAGTATCGGCGGAGGATAGAGCCCGGGGGCAAACCTGTCCATGCCATCATATGTCCCGAGAAAGAGACCGGTCAGCAGACCAAACAGGATGACGACAATTCCCGCAGGATATCTTTTGCTGTTCAGGAAATAAAAGGTCAATACGGTTCCGGCAATGCCAATGATAATGGTTATGGGCACAGGACCACTATTCTGGATGGAGAGATATGGTTCCGGCAGTTGGCTGCCGGGAGCACCATCAATGACGAATAAAACGCCTTTGGTCATAAGCAGTATGCCTGTGGAAAGCTGTACACCCCTCACCACCGATTTCGGTACAAGTCTGCCAATGAAAGAGATGGTGTCGGTTGCACCGATAACAAGAAGAAAAATACAGACAAGTCCTGTGGAGGCACTGATCTGGGAGTATGTCATACCGGTTGAAATGGCGTAGGCGGCAATGACTTTCATCGGCTGGATAGGGACCGGCAGTCCGAAGTAGCAGCCTGACAGGATATAAAAAAGGCCGATGGAATAAAAAATACCCGTTGGTGAAACATGATTGATCGTCACCATGCCGACGATCAGCGGCAGCAGGGTTCCCAGGTCACCGAGAGATCCTGCTGTTTCCATTCTGTTAAAACGGTATTTTTTCATAATGTTTGACGGATGATATGGAAAAACTGAGATTCATTATTTTTCACCCTGGAAATATACATTATTTTACCTGAAATATCCTGTTGTAATGTGGAATAGGAGTGTTACACTGATTTCAATTTAAAAATTATAATTATTTTCCGTTTACCAGTGAACCCGTTGCAGGAAATTGGTCACAGGGTAGTAATTCTGTGATTTTGTTACCTCTGCATTGTCATGAGTTTTTTTGCTTTCGTGTCAGGTTGAGTTCCATGGTAAAGGAAAAATCATGGAGGAAGAATGTATATAGGCCTGGATTTTGACGGAACAGTTGTCGATCACCGTTACCCTGAGATTGGTGAACCTGTTCCCGGTGCCGTAAAATGGTTGAAGCGACTGCAGCAGTGTGGGGCGAAAATCATTCTGTTTACGATGCGGTCAAACAGCGAAGAGGGAAATTATCTGAGAGATGCCGTCAGGTATCTTGAAGAAAACGGTATACAGCTCTTTGGGATCAACATGAATCCGGATCAGGCGGAATGGACCTCAAGTCCAAAGGTCTATGCCCATGTATATATTGATGATTCCGCTTTCGGTTGCCCGCTTGTGCAACCTAAGGGTTTTGCTGCTCCCTGTGTGGACTGGAAGATTGTCGGTCCACAGGTGGAGCATATGTGTTTGAATATGGCCTGAACGGGGGATGAGTTTCAGCGTAAGCGGTCAGGGACATTTCCGGCCATCGACAGACAGGGGAACTGTCTAACAAATTCCTGGGTCTGCCGGCAGTTGCGTTTCAACAGGTGGCCGGATTTTATTTTGATCTTTTAGGGCGTGTGCATTTCGGGGGGATGAAGGAAAGCGTGAACGGTACGGGAACAACTCAAAAAAAAGTCTTTGCGTTATGTGGCGCACTTGTCGTCACCTATCTTGTCTTCTGGGGTATTCATTTTACAGTATTGTCCTCTTTTGCCAGAGTTGTGGTTGATATTGAAAGCGAATATAACAGTAAGGTTCAGCTCTATTATTCGTTCGCCACCGGGAACCGGATAACTTTCCAGGAAAAAGATTCAACTGTTCTGCAGGAACTGCCGGCCGGAAAGCGGAGTCAGTTAAAATTTAATACCAATAACAGGTCGTTCAGAACATTGAGGATTGATCCGGGTCAGGGACCTGGAATGTATCGAATATACAAAGTACGGCTGTTAAGTTTTTTCGGACCGGACATTGAAATAGATTTCGGGAAGCAACAGCCTGAACTGACAGCATCTCCCCAGACCGGATTGAATTTTGACCAGGGTGGATTTCTCAGGATCAAAAGCAATACGGATGATCCTTATATTATTCTCCGTCGTGAGCTGCAGGTCAGTAATCCTGTGGTTTTATATATTGTGCCGGTACTGGCGGGGGTTTTCTCATTTTTCCTGTTCTGTTCGTTAAGGTTTTCTGACTCACTGTTTTATAGTGATCTTTGTCATAAGACCCCCTCAACCGGAAAAAATCTCGCAACCCTTGACGGGTTAAGGGGGCTGGCTGCTCTGCTGGTTCTGATGGATCATACGGGGCTTCCCGGATTCAGGGGAGCGGGGATGGTCGGGGTAACTCTCTTTTTCTGCCTGAGCGGGTATCTGCTTTGTCTGCCCTTTGCGGGGGAAGGCTCCCGTATTGTTTCTGCTGAATACATGAAAAAATATTTTGCCAGACGTTTCTGCAGAATTCTTCCCATGTATTACTTTGTTCTTACTGCTGGATATTTCTATTCACAGCGGTATGATGACTATATCAGGTCACTGCTTTTTCTCCAGGGAAATTCTATCCTCTGGACCGTTCTGCAGGAGATTCATTTCTATACCCTGCTGCCGCTGATTTTCATGATCCATCATTTCATTTTTCGTGGTCGCCTGACAGGGATTCTGGTATTCCTTGGAGGGGTTGGTTTCGCCTACAATCATAACTGGTTGCCTATTCATACCATGTATGGAATGGGGCATACCATGCCTCTTTATCTGGGGGTGTTTCTGGTGGGGATCATGATGGGATATTTCTATCAGAAATGGGACCGGATAAAGTACAGGGGTATTTTCGCCCTGCTTGGTCACCCCGGCGTGATTTTCTCAATGTTTCTCCTGGCTGTTTCACTGCCGGCACTCCGAAGTTTTTTTGCGGGTCATCGAGTCGTCGAAACGTGGGTTCTTGAAGGGATCTATCCATACCTGACAGGCTGTCTTATTCTGGGGCTCTCGATTACGGAACGAAACAGAGCTCAGAAATTTTTTGCCCATTCATGGCTCAGGGCCATTGGTTTGGTAAGCTACAGCGTCTATCTGCTCCATCCTGTTGTTCTGGATCTGGTGAAGTATATTTTTTTGGTCTATTTAAATATTCAACCAAATGGTGTCGTTAAGTTCCTGTTCACTTTTATTCTTGTCTTTCCTGCAAGTGTCATGACGTATACCTATATTGAAAGACCGTTCATCAGGAGAGTCCCGGTGAAACGTAGTTCCCCACAGTGTCGACAACTCTAAGATTTTATGACCTCTGAATCTCAGTTGGTTCCATGAATTCTATTTGCGAATCATTTGCAATCGGGGTAAGGTGAATACGATGTTACCCCGGATTTTCAGCCGGTTCAGGTTATTTCGAGTTGATTATAAAAGGCGCAAATAAATTTTATGAAATATTGGAAAACGTTATGTTGTTTTATCTGGGTGATGCTGTTGTTGAGCAGTTATCCAGGTCAGGCTGCTGCAAAACTCCATGTTGTTACTTCAATTTTTCCCCTTTATGATTTTGCGAGGCAGGTAGGTGGGGAAAAGGTGGAGGTCAGGTTGCTTCTGCCACCGGGAATTGAGGCTCACGGGTTTTCGCCGACCCCGCGGGACCTGGTAACAGTAAGCCGGGCGGATCTCTTTCTCTATACCAGCCGTTTTCTGGAGCCCTGGGCGGAAGCAGTTGTTTCGGCCATGGGGGGGGATCAGGGCAGGGTTGTTGAAGTGGGCAGGGAAATTATTGCCCACCAGATGAAACATCATAAACCCGTAGGGGATCATGAGGGGCATGGCGGTATTGATCCCCATATCTGGCTTGATCCTCTGAATGCGGTTGAAATGGTGAATGTGATCAGCAGTGTACTGGTCGAGATGGATCCGGGCAATGGCGGATTTTACCGGCAAAACAGCAGAATCTATGTGGAAAAACTGGTTGAGTTTGATCGTGACACCAAGGAAATTCTCGGGAATTGTCGCCTGAAAACCATTGTCAGTGGCGGTCATTTTGCGTTCGGTCCTTTTGCAGCAAGGTACGGTCTCAAGGCCGTTTCACCGTTCAAAGGGTACTCGCCAAATGGACAACCAAGTCCCCGGGCCATCGCCGGGCTTGTCGATATTATACGTAAAACAGGCAGTGGAGTGATTTTTCATGAGGAACTTGTGCAGCCGAAAATTGCCCGGGTTATCGCGGAGGAGACCGGCGTAAAACTGCTGCTTCTCCATGGGATTCATAATGTATCTCGGGACGAGCTTGAGCGTGGTGAGACATGGTTGTCCCTGATGAAAAAAAACGTGGCGAATCTGAAGCAGGGACTGCAATGTCAATAATTTCGGTGGAAAACCTCTCCGTAAAACTCCACGGCGTTACTGTACTGTCGGATATTTCCTTTAAGGTGGCAGAGGGAGAGTATATCGGTATAGTCGGACCCAACGGGTCGGGAAAATCGACTCTTATCCGTGCCATCCTGGGGCTTGCGGACATTGCCGCAGGCACAATTCAAATTATGGGAGAATCTCTTCGTCATTTTGGCAGGTGGTATCGGATCGGTTACCTGCCCCAGTCAACCGTTGTCGCCAATAAATCTTTTCCGGCATCCGTGGCCGAAGTTGTGGCGACCGGCCTGCTGGGCAGCAAAAAATTCCCCCGAAAGGTGAGAAAAAGAGACAGGGAAAAGGTCATGGAAACACTTTCCATGCTGGGGATTGGTGATCTTCATCTGGAGCAGATAGGTAAACTTTCCGGCGGACAGAGCCAGCGGGTTTTTCTGGCAAGAGCCATGGTTTCCGACCCGGACATTCTTATACTTGACGAGCCGACAGCAGCTCTTGATCCGGTGACCCGTGAATCCTTTTATGATATAATCGCTTCTCTCAACAGGGATCATGGTAAAACGGTTCTTCTGGTGACCCATGACAGTTCCACCATCGGTCGTTATGCCGATAAAATGCTTTACCTGGACCGACGCCTTGTTTTTTTTGGAAACTTCAAGGAATTCTGCATGTCCAGTGACATGTCAAACTATTTTGGGGAATTTGCCCAGCATCTCATCTGTCATCAACATTGAAAATGGATACGGTTTTAACCCAGGTGGTCCAGGCTCTCCAATACGGGTTTATTCAGCGCGCTCTTTTTGCCGGTTGTTTTATCGGTGTCTGCTGTGCCGTGCTCGGACTGTTTCTTGTTTTGAGGAGATTATCCCTGATTGGTGAAGGGCTTGCCCATTTTTCCCTGGCGCCCATCGGTCTGGCCCTTATGCTCGGGATTTATCCACTTTATGTGGCGCTTCCCCTGGGACTGCTGGCATCCTTCTGGATATTGCACCTCGCGGGCAGGGCAAATATGTACGGAGATGCCGCCATCGGTCTTGTGTCTGCCATCGGGGTCGCAACCGGTGTTATTCTGGCAAGCCTGGGATCCGGGTTTAACGTGGAACTTTTCGGTTACCTGTTTGGGGATATCCTGGCCGTGAGCCGGGTGGAGTCCGTTTTAACCATGGTGCTTTCCTTTGTTGTGCTTCTCCTTGTTTTCCTGAATTACCAGGATCTTTTTGCCATAGCGTTTGATGAAGAGTTTGCCAGGGTTATCGGATTAAATACTGAACGGATGAACCGGATACTGGTTGTTCTGACAACCTTCACTGTCATTCTGGGGATTAAAGTCGTTGGCATCATGCTTGTTTCAAGCTTTATTATTTTTCCGGCAGTGACTGCTCTGCAGCTGTCCAGAGGGTTCAGGACAGCTATTTTTTTTGCTGTGTTTTCAGCATCTTTTTCTGTTTTCGTGGGAATAATTGCAGCATATCTCTTTAATTTACCTGCGGGTGCAACGATTGTTCTGGTGAATTTCGTTTTTTTTCTGTGGGCGTATGGCCTGAGCCGTTTCAGGGGGAAATGATTGCATGTCAGGGGTTACACCAAAAAGAAAGCTGGTGCTGGAAATAATCGAGTCTTCGGACCGTCCTCTCTCCTCCCAGGAGATCTTTGCCATAAGAAAAGGAGAGATCAACCTGGCGACTGTTTATAGAAGTGTCAATTACCTGGAAAAACAGAACCTGATAGAGGGATTTTCTCTTTTCTCCGAATCAAAGGGGAGTGTGCGGTTTTATTTTCGGAAAAGAAGGCCGCATCTCCATTTCTTTTTCTGCGCCCGATGTCAATCATTTACGCCATTTCATGACTGTATATTCAGCAGGAAGTCCCGCTCTGAAATTGAGGAGAAATACCAGCATAAGATCCAGTCACACGTTCTTTACTTTACCGGTTTATGCCGCGACTGCCAGTCAGGTTGAGACTATTTTTTCTTTTTCTCCTTTTTCTTCTTTTTATTTTTCTTCTTTCCCTTTCTTTTTTTCTCTTTGTCTTTCTTTTTTTCCTTTTTCTCTTTTTTCTTTTTTTTCTTGTCCTTTTTTTTCTTCTTTTTCTTTTTTACTGTAGTGTTATCAGATTGAGACGTCCGGGACGATTTTTCTTCGGTGGATGCGGCGGGAAGCGTGTGACCGGGGAAAAGATCCATGCGTTTTTCTTTGAAAAGGACAAGGAGGTAACGGAGCTGACCGATGGTCAGTTTGCTTAATTCAGCACTTTTTACCTGGGTGTGACCGTCATCCAGAAGGAGAAGGGCTTTGGCCCTCTGGCTGAACAGGCCGATGTTGAGTTTTGTGATGTATTCGCAGGATTCTCTTTCCTTCTGGTCCAACAGGTTTCCAGTGGTGGTTGCCATATGTCCTCCTTGAAATTTCTCTGAAAATCCTCGGCTGAAGGTTGTATCGCCGCAGCAGGGATTTTCATTGTTTTTGGGTAATAAACAATAGCATTTCCTGAAAAAAAAATAAATGATCTCGTTGGAAAGGGATGGGGAAAATCATAAAGAAATTTTTCACGAATAATGCTAGTGTAGGCCCATACCGGCAGCAGGAACGGTTTTCGTTATCCTGATCGTTTCAAGGGTTCTGTTATTGTACTGATGTCGTGATGGTTTTATGATGTTTTTCTTGATAACACAATGAAATGAAACGGTTTTTATGTAACTACTCACAGGGGTAGCAATTATATGATTTTATTACCTCTGAACCGCAATTGCCACAGGAGGTTCGGGTTTTTACAGGTTCTTCTGTTCGCTATAGCCTGCCTATGATGATTAAAGGGACTGTAAATTACCGGGGTGCCTGCGAGTAACTACTAACCAGTGCCTGTCCATAGTTGGTTTTTTTTGCCCGATATCTGCGTTGTCAGAAAAATTTTATCCTCGTAATATCAACAGAATGCCTGCGGTAAAATTTTCCCTGCGCCTTGATATCGAATAAAAACCTCATTTCTGGACAGACGCTGACTTTCCAATATCTGATCACTGAAGGAAGATAACCATGGGTGTGACAATCACACGACTGTATCGAAAAATAGACGGAAAACAGGCTTACTGTTTCAACATAGAATCGACAAGAACAATCAACGAGAAAGAAATGTATTGTCTGCGAATGATTCTGGCTGACGGTTTTCTGATTGATACCGTTACCACAGAACCGGTTCTTACCGGAAACCGGGTCGTAGAGGTGGGGCCCCGCCTTAATTTCGCTACAGCCTGGTCTTCAAATATGGTTTCCATCTGTCAGGCGACAGGACTTGGGATAATTACCCGTGTGGAAAGATCAAGGCGCTATCGTGTGCCGGAGGAGTGTGATCTCCAGGAATTTATTGACAGTCACCATGACCGGATGACCGAGTGCCATTACCCGGAACCGTTGACCGGTTTTGAGACAGGGGTTGTTCCTGAGCCGGTATATGAAGTGGATCTTCTGGGCAGGGGGGCCGCCGCTTTTGATGATATTCCGGGGATCTCCATGGATGAATGGGATCGAAATCTCTACTATGATTATTTTGTCAACAGGCAGAAAAGAAATCCGACGATTGTAGAGATCATGGATCTCAATAATGCCAATTCTGAGCATTCCCGCCACGGTTTTTTCAAGGGAAAGCAGATAATAGATGGCAGGGAAATGGAGGGGACACTTTTTGACCTGGTGACTGCAACCCTGGATGCGAACCCTGAAGGATCGGTGATTGCTTTCAAGGATAATTCAAGTGTTATCAGTGGCTATGGAGTAGATACCATTATTCCTGATCAACCCGGAACTCCATCGTCATTTTCCCTTCAGTCAGTACTCTATCATCCTCTGCTGACCGCGGAAACTCATAATTTCCCGACAGGTGTGGCTCCTTTTCCCGGTGCGGAAACAGGAACGGGTGGGCGGATTCGTGACGTGCAGGGTACAGGAAGAGGCGGCTTTGTCATCGCCGGGACCGCCGGATACTGTGTTGGCAACCTGAATATTCCCGGATACGAACTTCCGTGGGAAAATGATTTTCCCCGGCCGGACAATCTGGCCTCCCCCCTGGAGATCGAAATTGAGGCAAGTAACGGTGCGTCTGATTACGGCAACAAGTTTGGCGAGCCTCTGATCCAGGGGTTTACCCGTTCCTTTGATATGCGTCTGGAAAATGGTGAGAGGTGGGGATTTGTGAAACCCATCATGTTTACCGCCGGGGTAGGCCAGATTGATTCCCGGTTGACGGAAAAGGCGAGAGAAGAAAGAGGTATGCTCATCGTTCAGGTGGGTGGCCCCGCCTATCGTGTCGGTTTCGGCGGTGGAGCGGCATCAAGTATGTTGCAGGGCGAGAATGAGTCGAGCCTTGACTTTAATGCCGTGCAGCGTGGTGACGCGGAAATGGAGCAGAAGATGAACCGTGTTATCAGGGCCTGCAACGAGATGGGAGAGAGGACCCTGGTTGATGTGATTCACGACCAGGGTGCCGGAGGTCCTGCCAATGTATTGAAGGAACTGGTGGAAAACTCGGGCGGCTGGGTGGAGGTTCGCAATATAAGGGTGGGTGATCCCACCATGTCTGTGCTTGAAATATACGTTGCTGAATACCAGGAGCGAAACGGGTTTTTGATCAGACCGGAAAATATCGAGAGGTTTCAGGCAATCTGTGAAAGGGAAAAGGTTAACTGCGAGGTTCTGGGCAGGGTTACCGGGGATCTTCGTTTTGTTCTTCATGATGCCCATGATGATTCTACACCCGTGGACATTGAGCTGGATGTACTGCTTGGAGATATTCCCCAGAAGACCTTTGAAGACGAAAGAAAAAACCTTGCAGGTCAACCGGTTGAGCTGCCCGCCGGAGCGACGGTTGAAGGACTTTTACATGATGTGCTTCGCCTGGTGTCGGTTGGATCCAAAAGATTTCTCACCAGTAAGGTTGACCGGGCCGTTACCGGACTTATCGCCAGGCAGCAGTGTTGCGGCCCTCTGCAGTTGACCGTTGGTGATGTGGCCGTAGTGGCCCAGTCACATTTTGGCCTGACTGGGATAGCAACCGCCATTGGAGAGCAGTCTGTCAAGATGCTGGTTGATCCTGCCGCCGGTGCTCGGATGGCGGTGGGCGAGGCGTTGACAAACCTGGTCTGGGCAAAAATTGAAGATCCCCGTCAGATTAAATGTTCCGCCAACTGGATGTGGGCGCCTAAGCTGGCAGGTGAAGGAGCGGCAATTTATGACGCTGCCAGGGGCATGCGGGATCTGATGGTTGAAGTGGGTATGGCGGTGGATGGCGGCAAGGACAGTCTTTCCATGGCCACCATGGTAGGTGATGAAACGGTGAAATCTCCAAGAGAACTGGTTATTTCCGCCTATGCGGCCGTACCTGATATCAGAAAAAGTGTTACTCCGGATATCAAGAATGTTGGTTCAAGACTGCTGTTTATTGATCTCTCCGGCCGTAACCGGCTTGGGGGCAGCAGTCTTGCCCAGGTGCTGGGACAGTTGGGAGATGAAAGTCCGGACGTGGAGGATCCGGGGCTGTTGAAACGAGGTTTTGCCGCGGTGCAGGAAGCTATCGATAGAGGATTGATTACCGCCGGACATGACAGAAGTGATGGCGGACTGATTACAACCCTATTGGAGATGGCCTTCAGTGGCAATTGTGGACTGGATCTGGAACTTGGTGGAGAAGATACTGTTATAAATGCGCTTTTTTCCGAGGAACTTGGTCTTGTCCTGGAGTGTGGCAAAGAGAAACTGCAGGAGGTGAAGTCCCTGTTTGACAGGGCGGATGTGGGGTGTCGGGAGGTTGGCAGGACTACGAAAGAGAAACGGATCATACTGCGATATAACGGGAAGGTGGTTCTTGAAAAGGATATGATTGAATTGCGCAGCTGGTGGGAGGAAACCAGTCACCGCCTTGATCTGCTTCAGGCTGATCCCGATTGCGTGAAAGAGGAAAAAGAATCGATCCATGACCGCAGGGGGCCGGAATATGTTATCCCCTTTACTCCGGAGCCGGCCCCGGCTGTTCTGCTGGAGAAGGAGAATAAACCAAAAGTGGCTATCCTGAGAGACGAAGGATCCAATTCCGATCGTGAGATGAGTTCTGCCTTCTTTGCCGCCGGTTTTGAAGTATGGGACGTCTGTATGCAGGATCTGCTCTCCGGAAATATGACGCTGGATGGATTCAGAGGACTTGCCGCGGTTGGTGGTTTTTCCTATGCTGACGTACCGGAATCCGCAAAAGGATGGGCTGCAACCATTCTGTTCAATGACCGTTTAAAGGAGATGTTTCATAAATTTTACGAGCGAACTGATACCTTTACCCTTGGTGTCTGCAACGGGTGCCAGCTTTTTGGTTTGCTCGGCTGGGTACCTGAGGCAGGACTTGCACCCGAGGCACAGCCTCGCTTTATCAGAAACAGATCCGGCAGATTCGAGTCTCGGTGGTCAACGGTGAAGGTCAGGAAAAGTCCGGCCATCATGTTGAAGGGTATGGAAGGACTGGTTTTTGGTATCCATGTGGATCATGGCGAGGGAAGACTTCATTTTCCGGATACGGGGATTCTGGAGAAGGTGAAACAGAACAATCTTGCTCCACTGGTCTATGTGGACGATGAGGGTCAAAGTACCGAAAAATATCCCTTCAATCCCAACGGTTCTCCGGAAGGTTTTGCGGCTCTCTGCTCGGCTGACGGCAGGCATCTGGCTCTTATGCCCCACCCGGAAAGGGTGTTTCTGCCCTGGCAGGCCCACTATCTGCCGGAGGATATGAAAGAACTTGAGGTCTCTCCCTGGTTTCAGATGTTTAGAAACAGCTACGAATGGTGCGTGTCTAATCCGTGAGTTTGTCGGTGGAGAATTTCAGAATAACCGGCATGGTTGGACTCTATGGCTCGGCCACAAAAAACCAATGAAAATCCCGACTGCGGCAATAAAACCTTCAGCCGTGGATTTTCAGATAAAAGGAATGAGAAATGATTATTACCAATGTGGAGAATGTTCCCGGAAAAAGAATTGTGGAACACTTCGGTATTGTCCAGGGCAGCACGGTGCGGGCAAAGCATATCGGTCGTGATTTCATGGCCGGTCTGAAAAACCTGGTCGGCGGAGAATTGAAAGGATATACGGAACTGCTGAACGAGGCCCGACAGGAATCGCTGGCACGTATGCAGGAGCAGGCCGAAGGCCTGGGGGCCAATGCCGTTGTCAATGTCCGCTTTGCCACCTCATCGGTTGCCCAGGGCGCGTCAGAACTCTTTGCCTACGGTACGGCCGTTAGACTCGAACAGGAGTGAAGCGATGCAATTTCTGGTAAATAACGGGGATCTTGTCATTTTCGGACTGCTCATCATCCTTGGCTATGTCGCGGGATCCCTGGCTGAAAAACGTCACTATGCTTCCATCAGAAAAAGGGAGAGGGAAATGATGTCCATGCCGGTAGTGACCTTTGCCGGAGGTTATCCCGCTTCGAGAGTAAAACATGCCCGGCTGGTGACCGGCAGTGCGGTGATTTCCATTGATTATTTTAAACGTTTTCTGGCCATCTTGAGAAACCTGTTCGGCGGCCGGGTACGGTCCTATGAATCTCTTGTCGACAGGGCCAGGCGGGAGGCCATCCTTCGAATGAAGGCGGAGGCGGAACAAAAGGGTGCTGCACTGATCATCAATTTTCGCCTGGAGACTTCAGCTATCGGACGTTCAGCCAACCGGAAGCGGCAGATAGGGAGTGTTGAAGCCCTGGCCTACGGGACAGCCGTTTTTCTGGAGTAGAAATGAAATTTACACCAAAACCTGTTGATGGTTCTGTAAATATTTCAGGAAGACATCCTTTGAAGGAGGCCGTCTGGCTGATGGCCGAATTACTGGCTGTTCTGGCACTTCTCTATTTTGTGCTCGGGTTGATTGCCGGGTTTGTGGCCGTGCGTCTGCCGGTGAAGGCGGAAATCTGGCTCGGAAGCAAACTTGAGAAAAAATATAAGGCACACAGAAAAGAGTTTCTTCAGGATCATCTGGATCGGCTCGTACAGGTGCTCCCTGCCGATTCTCCGCTTCATGAGTATTCTTTTAAAATATTTCTTGACGACTCGAAAAAGATCAATGCCTTTGCACTGCCGGGTGGCAGTATTGTAGTCTTTCAGGGGCTGTTGAATACAGTCCGGTCTGAAAATGAACTGGATATGGTTCTGGCCCATGAACTCGGTCATTTTTATCACCGGGACCATCTGCGGGCCATGGGACGCAATCTTCTTTTCTTTCTTGTCTCACGGATGCTTCCAGGAGACCAGTCTTCTGATCTGGTTCCCTGGCTTGCTGGAAAATTTGAAAGACGATATTCTCAGAAGCAGGAGCTTGCGGCTGACAGCTGGGGACTGGATCTGCTTTACAGGCGCTATGGTCACGTGGGTGGAGCAACCGATTTTTTCAACCGGTTATCCCGGAAAAAGAAAAGCCATTTTGCCTATTTCCTGGCAACTCATCCCCACCCGGAAGATCGGTTGACCAACCTGCACAGGATAATAAAGGACAGGAATTATCCTGTGCGTGAAACTGTTCCGTTTCAGCCGGATCAGAAAAAAAATCTGGAAAATCAGGGATAAGAATCCATTCATTGACATACGGATTTGTACAGGGTGAGCATATCTGAATCAATCCTGACAATAATAACACACTTGTCGGGATCTCCTGTTGCATTAAAACTCATGGTACCGGATGCTCCCTGGAAATTTTTGAGCTTTGCAAGCGCCGTTTTTACGGCTATCCGATCGTTAATGAGCTTTCCCTGAAGTCCACCCGTATCCCTGATTGCCTGCAGGAGTGCACGGGCAGCATCCCAGGTGAGCGCGGCCGGAGCATCCGGGTAGCTGTTGTACGCCTTACGGTACGCTGTAACAAATTGTTTGTTCAAGCCGGTTGCCCCGCCCGGAGCATAGTCTCCGGCATAGAAAAGGCCGTCGCAGTCTTTCCCGCAGGTGGTGATCAGATCACCTCCCGCCCATGAACCGCCACCGACAATGGGTATATTCAACCCTGTTTCATTGGCCTGTTTGACAATAAGAGCTACCTGGTCCACGTGTTGCGGCAGATAGAGAAACTGGGCCGGTGAGTTTTTGATTCGTTCCAGTTGTTCTTTGAAATCCTTGTCGCCGGTTCTGAATGTTTCCAGGGCAACCACCGATTCGGCACCATTTACCGCTTCAAAAGCCTGCCTGAAATTTTTTGTCATTCCGCGGGGAGCCGGGCTGACAATATCGTAAAGAATCGCTGCTTTTGTCGCCCCGAACTCATCGGCAACGAAAGTTGTGATAACCGGGCCCTGTTTTGTAAAGATTGAATTACTTCTGAAAACAAAGGGACGGTCTTTTGTTGTTTTCGGTGAAGCTGACCAGGAGGCAATCATTGGCGTAGAAAAGGCATTGGCGATCTGGCCGACCGGTATGGCGTGACGACTGCTCAGGGGGCCGACAATTCCAATAACACTTTGCCTGCTTATCTGGTCAAGCACCAGTTTTGAAGCGGCCGACGGATCGGATTTATTGTCTCCGTATAAAAATTTCACCTGATATGTCTTACCCCCAACTTTTAATCCCCCCGAAGCCTCAAGTTCCTTGCGGACCAGTTCTGCAGCATTCTTCGCGTGGTGTCCGGCCTGCTCAAGCCAGCCTGAAAAGGGCAGGTTGAAACCTATTGCAATCTCGCCATTGCCAGCGCAGGTCGAGGTCGGGTCTGTGATTATCAGGGCAAAAATGATGATCAATAATGCGGGGAGGATTTTGAGTTTCATTGGCAGCTCCTGGATGAATTTACAGGGTAACGAAATTCTGATTACGCACAAAACTCAGTCTGATACTTGTAGACATTGGGGATGTGTCTGTTTTATCAGGCGTATTTCAAAAATCACCATGTACTGGTTTGAAAATAATCTGGACTGACACTTTTTCATTTAAATTCCTTGTCAATTGAGATTTCCGGTGATTTTTGACCGTAGGTTAGCCTGATAAAGCAGGTACATCCACAAGTCGGCTGAGTTTCATGGGTAATCAAGAACGAAATAGAACCTGAATTCTTTACTTCAGGAAATTAAAATGACAACTTCTCATTTCATATCAAAAGCAGGAAGCAAATTCGTTCACCATTTCCGTAAAGTGTCTTTTGGACCGTCTTGTTTTCAAGGTGACCTTAAATTGACATTGGGGTAGAAATTATTATTTTAGCGTGTTTTTGTATTACATACAATTTATTTTTACCGGGATGGAGAATGATGGGGAAATGATGAAGCCGGAAAAGAGAGTTGATATGGAAGGATAAACAAAGGGGTATCTGAAAAGAGATACCCCTTCATGGAACAGGTTTTGAAAAAAGAATCAGCGGGAATTTCTGCGACGGAGTGTTCCGCCGGCAAAAGCCGCGAGTCCGGCACCAAAAAGCAGCATAGTGGCCGGTTCGGGAACAGCAGCAGTCTGGGTGAATCCCTGGTAGGAAACATTTGGCTGGGAGTAGTTATAAAAACCGAATTTTCCGGCATCATATGAACCGTCGATATCGAATATTGTATTGCCGTCAATGGCTATATTGATATTGTCTGCAGTATAGCTCAGGGTGAACTGGTAGGAAGTGTTATCTTTCCATCCGTTGGTCGAGGAATAATCATCAGCCATCACACTGATATCGTTTCCCGAGTGGTTCCACAGATTAATGTCGGTTCCGGTAATATGGGAAAGCGTAAAACCTTCACGTCCCAGGCCTCCGGGGCCCCAATCTTGGTCGTTCTGTTTCCAGTCAAAAAGATAATAGTCCTCTGAACCCGTGTATCCGAAAACAAAGCCGACAAAATCATCATCGCTGGTTGTGTTGACTTTGAAATTGCCGTTGAAAACAGTGTTTGTCCAGGTCTGGTCACTGAGAAAGGCAGAAGGGTCGCCGTTGACAGTCTGGGTGGCGGAATTTCCTCCGGAACTGACTGTCCAGACAGGTGATGAGTGGTGACTTTCATCATAGAGAACTGCAGTGCTCCAGCCACTGAGATCAACAGGATCCGCAAAGGCGGAAAATGAACAACTGAAGAACGTGATGGAAAGTAATGCTGCGGTAAAAAGAGGTTTCATAATAATTATCCTTTAAATGGTGTGGCTGTATTTTCGAAAGTTTTTTCCAGAGGGTTTTCTTAGGTCTTATGATTACCTGACTGGCCATGGGACTCAGTCAGGCTGAGTTTTGTATTAAATTGGATATTATTATAACCTTCCGGGAAAAAGAAACAATGATAAGGATAATTATTTACCTGTTATTTACCCTTTTTTTGAGAATTTCCTCCAGCAGTTCAACAGTGTGAACGCAACGTACTGTTTTATCAGCTTTTCCCATGGCTCCTTTGAGCATGATCATGCAGCCGGGACAATCCATGGCCACGGTCCTGGCACCGGTTTTCCGGATGGCATCAACCTTATCAAGGGTGATCTGTTTTGAGATCTGGGGGTGGCTGAGAAAGGAGTAGGTGCCGCCGAAGCCACAGCAGCGGTCACTGTTTTTCATCTCGTCAACTGTATAACCAGCTG
>NZ_JBPLBA010000088.1:0-4953 GCF_054039375.1 Desulfomarina sp.
CCCCGGATGAAAGGTACAGGGAACGAAAATAATGGTTCTTTTTGCCTTTCTCAGTTCATGGTAATGGATGGTTGCGGGATACTCGAGAAAGAGCAGGGGAGAGGGATTGTTCAAGCTTTTCAGCAGCCTTGATTTGAACATCCATATCCTGCCGTTTTCAATGTATTTAACGATTATTCTTTTCTCCGATGAGAGCATTTTTTCCGTCATTGAAAACGAAGGCGGAGTGGACACTATCAGGTACTGTTTCTCGAAAGAGCCTATCATGATGCTTTTCTGGATGGTGTCAAGGTGGGGGAATTCCATCTTTATTCCGGTTCCTGTTTTCAGCGACACCGGATGTTCCTGGGTGGAGAGATGCACAAGGGGGAGCTGATGTTCTTTTTTCGGCAGTTCCTTTTTCTCCAGTTTTTCCCGTTCGCTTTTCAGGCGGAATGCCTCCATCACAATGGAGATGAGGGGTTTGTCGATGTGAGGTCTGTGTTGACAGTTGTAATACCTTATTTCAAGAACGCTCTCTTCCCAGGAGAGGATAAGGTGGGCGGCTTCTTCACCGATGAAACTTTTGGTTTCTGCTCCAACCAGCTGTCCCTGTCTGATATAGAGCATTCCCCGGTCCTTTTTGTGTGTCACCTGCAGGGTACAGGTCTTTTCTTCATTGGCCAGCATCTGCAGAAAACTGTGGATGGGGATCCCCCTGACCCTGCCGCTGGTTCCGATATTCAATAGCTCCCTGGCCCGGTGGAGGAGATCATTTTTGTCCACCGGTTTTTCCAGATAATGACTTGCCCCCCGTTCGATGGCTTTCTCTCGCTGTTGTGAGTCGCGATTATCTGAGAGTGCAATACAGGGTACGGAAGGAAAAGAGCGGGTGAGATTGGCAAAACTTTCCAGGTTGGCATTTCCGGGGATAGCAAGATCACAGACAACAAGATCTACCTGCTGGCGGGACATTATACTTATGGCTGCCTGGCCTTCGGAGGCCGTAATAATATTGATTTCTTTCTGCATCTGCTGAAACAGGTTGACCAGGATTTCCAGTTCTACTGTTTCATTTTCAATGATGACGATAGTTTTCATAGGGTCGGATTTTATTATCCGGATGAGAAATCCGGAATAAGACGTTGATACTTTTTGAAGGAAAAGTATATGGTTTTCTTTTAGTATGGGGAAAAAAGGGATAAAAGGCAAAATAATTACTCACAGGATCCCGGTTTTCATGGTCTCTTTTGTCCGCAATCAGAAAATAAAAAATGCAACTGGTTTAAAATGGTGAGAGAGTCTGTTTCAGGAGTATAGGATTCATGATGCAGTACTAATGGGGAATTTTTTGTATATCATAGGCAGATCGGCTCGGAAACAGTAATGGGCTCAGAGTTCTGATCAATTTTAATCACAGGGAGATGATGAAAAGAGAGAGCGTATTTACCCTGCACAACCGTGCAAGCGATTGCGGGGCCAGAAGAGGAGAGGTGAGAACCGGTCATGGTGTTGTTCAGACACCCGTGTTTATGCCGGTGGGGACACAGGGCACGGTAAAAGCCGTAACTCCTGAGAATCTTAAGGAAATGTCCGCAGAGATCATTCTCGGCAATACTTATCATCTTTATATTCGGCCCGGCCATGAATTAATTGAGCGTTTTGGGGGGCTGCATAAATTCATGAACTGGAAGGGGGCTATTCTGACTGACAGTGGTGGCTTTCAGATCTTCAGTCTCAAGGAGCTGGCGAAAATCACCGAGGATGGCGCAGCCTTTCGTTCACATCTGGACGGGGCAAAACTGTTCCTCAGCCCGGAGAATGCGGTGGAGGTTCAGCAGGCCCTTGGTTCCGATATTATGATGTGTCTGGATACCTGTATTCCTTTTCCGGCAACGGAGCAGGAAACAATTGAATCCACGAACCTGACAACACGCTGGGCGAAGCGGTGTCGCGAAGCTCATAGCAGGCGGGAGCAGCTTCTTTTTGGTATTGTTCAGGGAGGAATGTTTCCTGAGTTGAGGAAAAAACATGCTGAAGAACTGGTTGATATCGGATTTGACGGTTATGCTGTTGGTGGACTCAGTGTCGGGGAGGACAAGGATCTTATGCATGAGATGGTAGAAGCAACAACACCTCACCTGCCGGTTGATTATCCCCGTTACCTGATGGGAGTCGGTACGCCTTCTGATCTTGTTGAAGGTGTCCGGCGGGGTGTTGATATGTTTGACTGTGTTATGCCAACACGCAATGCCAGAAACGGAACATTATTTACCTCAACGGGCCGGATTGTGATAAAAAACGCTCGTCACCGGGAGGACCAGGGGCCGCTGGATGAGTCATGTTCCTGCTACACCTGCAGAAATTATTCGAGAGGGTATCTGCACCATCTCTTCAAGAGTCGTGAAATACTGAGTTATCATCTCAATACGATCCACAATCTGCATTACTACCTTCAGCTGATGGCGGATATACGCGGGGCCATCGAGAGAGACGATTTTGCACAGTTCAGACAAGATTTTTATAGCAAGCTTGAGTCGGAATGATTACCATGCACTCAATTTACCCATTTGGATGCTTTTGGAGACGAATTTGTTTTTGTCTGTTTAGTGTCATTATGTTCTGAAATTTATCACCGGATGAAAATATTAATTTTTTTGGAGGAATTATCATGGTAGGAATTGCCCATGCAGCAGGACCGGCGGCAGGTGCCGGGGCCGCTGGTGGATTTGCTTCGTTTATCCCGCTTATATTGATTTTTGTGGTCTTTTATTTTCTGCTGATCAGACCTCAGCAGAAGCAGGCCAAGCAGCACCAGGCTTTTTTGAATGACCTGAAAAAGGGCAACAAGGTCATGACCAAGGGTGGTATTCATGGTGAGATTACCGGGTTGTCTGATAATGTGATCAGGCTTGAGATTGCAAAAGATGTGGTCATCAAGGTTTCCCGGGACGCCATTGCCGGACCACTTGTAAAAAATACAGGTACTCCTGCCAAAAAAGCGAAAAAATCAGCGGGAGGGTGAGGCATCGGAGGGTGCTGAAGTCTGCAGGTCTGTAGATAGTGATATAAAAGCTGGATTATCCGGAAAGGATAATTCGGCTTTTGTTTTTCCTGATTACGTATAACACTCAGTCTGATACTTGTGAAACTGGGGATGTGGCTGAATTTCATGGGTAATCAGATTGTTTTTTCATAGGGGCGGAGTCGAAATGGCAAAAAAAAAAGTTTTACGCTGTGGCGTCGGGAAGAGAGTGTGGCGTCTTCGCCGACTGGCCTGCTGCCCAAAAACAGGTGAAGGGATTTGCGGGTGCAAAATATAAGGGATTTATGACAAGGGCTGAGGCGGAAAAGTGGTTGAAGAATCCTGTTTACGAAAAAAAAAGAGGTGATGGCGCCCGTGGAAAAAAGAACGGATACCAGGAGAGTGAAAAAGAAGAATCCGGGGTAACGATTTATACCGACGGAGGGTGCATTAATAACCCCGGTCCGGGAGGATACGGTGCAGTTATTATCGAAAAGGGAGAACAAAAAGAGTTGAGTGGTGGTTTTCGGCTGACCACCAATAACAGAATGGAGATGATGGCAGCAATAGTGGCCCTTCGTCATGTTGTCGGCCGAACGGAAACCATCTGTCTGTTTTCTGATTCAAGTTATCTTGTTAATGCCGTCAACAAGGGATGGTTGAAAAAATGGCGGTCAAACGGCTGGAAGAAAGCCGATGGAGGTGATGTTCTTAACGCGGACCTCTGGCGTGAGATACTGCAGTTACTGGAAAATACCAGGGTTCACTTCCACTGGGTCAAAGGACACGCGGGAAATCCTTTAAATGAGCGGTGTGACCGGCTGGCAGTCACTTCAGCCCGCAAAAAGAATCTCCCGGTGGATGAAGGATATGAACAGGCTATAAACTGAAGCTGTGGGCCTGGGCAATCTCGATAGCCAGTTGCGATCTTGCCTCCGCGTCCAGTCTGCAGCCTCTTTTTCTGCACCATTCGGGGAAGGTTTCGGGGTCGATAAATATTTTGATGACCCGGTCTCCCTTGGCCTCAATTTCCCTTTTTTTCATTTCCGCCCGATCCAGCCATTCCCTGTAGGTTGCGGGGAGAAGGTGGGTGTCGTCAAAGAGTGTCAGAAGAGGCCTGTAATGGGCCTCTTTGTACCATACCATTGCCTGCAGCATTGGTGTCTTTTTCTTTTTTGTTTTGAATCTGGCTGCGGTTTTACTTGAGCCGGATTTTCTTTTTTTTGACATAACCAGTTCATTGTTTTGATTTTTCTTGAAACTTCTCACAGGGGCAATTACACCGTACCCGAATTCTGCACTTTTTCATTTAAATTCCTTATCAATTGAGATTTCCAGTGATTTTTGACCGTAGGCTAGTCTGATAAAACAGGCACATCCACAATTGGGCTGAGTTTCACGGGTAATCAAGTTTTATTTTCCCGGCCCGCATGAACTGAGCGAAAAAACAATTTTTCAAGGTGACCTGAAATTATTTGACCTTTGATTACACAGCCTCCATAATAAAGTGTACCCTGTAGTATCCACCCGAAACCACGACAGGAACAATACCGGTTCCGCAGTACCATTAATTCTTCCTGGACTGACAGTTTTGAGCGAAGCAAAGAGAAAAGAACTGCTCCAGCAGATTGAAGGCCTGAAAGAGACCTTGAAACAGGTGGGTTACCAGAACGAGATGATGCTTCGCTGGGTCAACGGTGCCGTTATCTCCGTTGACCGGGAAGGCCTGATCATCCATGCAAACACGGTTGCCCTGGAAACCCTCGGGTGGACTGCAGAAGATTTTTCAGGGCGTCAGATCCATGAAACCATACATCACAGCCAGGATGACGGCAGTGAATACCCCTGGGATTTCTGCCCTCTTTTCGCGGCGATAGAAGATGGGTCGTCACATCATGTGGACGGCGATGTCTTCTGGAACAGGGACGGGAGCAGTTTTTCAGCAGATT
>NZ_JBPLBA010000089.1:0-5524 GCF_054039375.1 Desulfomarina sp.
ACCACCAAAAGCCGGATAATCACCAAACTGCTTGGGGAAAAGCACAAAGAAAAAATTGTTGAAGCCGCCCTGCTCAAATATTACTGCTCTGAAGAGCTCAAGCCCTATCAGGCGGAACTGATAAAAATGCAGGAACACCTGGAGCGGACAGGGAAAAAAATGATTGTTCTTTTTGACGGTCGGGATGCCTCCGGTAAAGGTGGAACCATCAGGCGCGTCACACGCTATATGAACGAAAAACGCTACAGGGTAATCGCCCTGGGAAAACCGAACGAATACCAGAAAACGGAACTTCATATCAAGCGATATATCGAGCAGTTCCCCCACGCCGGAGAAATTGTCCTCTTTGACCGGAGCTGGTATAACAGGGCAATGGTGGAACCTGTCATGGGATTCTGCACCCAGGCCCAGTACAAGAGATTTTTAAAGAAAGTCACCACCTATGAAGAAAACTTCATCCTTGACGGTGGCAAGACAATTCTCCTCAAACTCTACTTTTCAGTATCCAAGGAAGAACAGGCCCGCCGTTTTGAAAGACGCCGCAATGACCCGCTCAGACAGTGGAAACTCAGTGAAGTTGACCTGCAGGCCCAGGAACTCTGGGATGAATTCACCGAGAAAAAAAGGATACTGCTGCGCAAAACCCATAAGAAAAAATCACCCTGGTATGTTATTCGCTCCGACAACAAGCATCTGGCAAGGCGGGAAACCATGAAACTGATCCTCAGTGCCGTCAAATACCGGGGCAGGTCAAGAACGCTCAATTTCAAAGTCGACCCTGAAATTGTTATCCCAGGTGATGTTGAATACAAGCTCATGACCAGGGAAAAGAAAAAGTACGGTACAGCCCTAAAATAAGAATGTCCAAATTTGCTAAATATATCATAATATATTGAAATCAAGTCATATTTACATTTTTTCATTTTCTGAAGTGCAGGCTTTAGGTATTATTTTAAGGTAACAACTCAATGTCGTTAACCTGTGTCTGTCCAGAAATGAAATTTTTTGTTCGAGATCAAGGCGCACGGGAAATTGATTTTATTACCTCTGAACTGTAATTTCTCAAAAGTGCCGCAGATTTCTGCAGACTCTTTTGTTCGCCATAGCCTACCTATGCTGACAAAAGAGACCGAAAAAAGCTGGGGTGCCGGTGAGCAATTACCAGATAATTACAATACAAATCCCCACAGAAAAACGTAACCAGTGACAGGATTTTCAACGCAATGATCCTATTGCCTCTGACCACTTACTTAACAACAGGGAAATTCACATGGGTAAAAAAAACAATAAAAAACACAATAAAAAAGAACAGACCCCTGTAAAAATCAAACTGCTTGAAGAGACTGCGTTTAAAAATCTGCACACCAAAAGGGGGGATAACAGGACCGCCATCTGGATAAAAAACAGTCATCTTGCTTACGAGATCGAGTTGAAAAAGCTGCAGATAGAACTTATGAAACTGCAAAGTTCCATGAAGGCGACAGGCAAACGTATCCTGGCAATTTTTGAAGGTCGGGATGCCGCAGGAAAAGGAGGCACCATCAAACGGATTATTGCCCACCTCAATCCCAGGAACACCAAAGTCATTGCCCTGACAAAACCCAATGAGACTGAGGTTTCCCAGTGGTACTTCCAGCGCTACATCCCCCACCTGCCAGCCGCCGGGGAAATCGTCATCTTTGATCGAAGCTGGTATAACAGGGCCATGGTGGAACCGGTAATGGGTTTTTGTACGGATGAGCAGAACAAACGATTTTTAAAGGATGTTCCACTCCTTGAGGAAATGCTGGTCAAAGACGGCATCAAGCTGTTCAAGTTTTACTTCTCAGTATCCAAAAAAGTACAAAAGGAACGGTTTGATTCACGGAAGAAGGACCCCCTGAAACAGTATAAACTCTCACCTGTTGACAATCTGGCCCAGAAATACTGGCATAACTATTCCATCAGGAAATTCCAGATGCTCTCAGAAACCAATCGGACAATTGCCCCCTGGACAATTATCCGGTCCGATGTCAAAAAACAGGCAAGACTGAACTGTATGAAGTTCATTCTCAGTCAGATGGATTATGAAGGAAAACTGCCCAGGAAAGAGCTCGCCCCCGACCCGGGAATTGTTGTTTCAGGAATTGATGAACTCAAGCACATGGAAGACAACCTGATGCATCCGGAGAAGCTTCACGGCTGATTTTCCACAAACGAAATTCTGATTACCCATGAAATTCAGCCGGTTTCACAAGTATCAGGCTGAGTTTTGTACGTAATCAGCGTTCCACCTGGGCGTTGCCCGGTCAAATTTAAAAATAACTTTTGTTATTTAGAAGGAACGAAATTACCGGGCTCTACCACAGCATCTCTTATATTTTTTTCCTGAACCGCAGGGACAGGGCGCATTACGTCCTATCTTTTCCCCTTCTCTTCTGAGAGGCTGCTGCGCCCCATCAGCCGCAGACCCTGAACTTTTACTCATGCGCAGCTGCTCTTCCTCGTGCCGTCTCCTGCGTTCCTCTTCCAGCCGCTCAACCTCCTCCTCATGAACGACCCGGACTCGCATAAGACTGGATATCGTCTGACGTTTAATAGCCTCAATCACATTCTGAAACAGTTCATAACCCTCACGCTTATATTCATTCAGGGGGTTTTTCTGACCATAACCCCGCAGGCCGATACCCTCTTTCAGATGATCCATGGAAAGAAGATGATCTTTCCACTGGGTATCAACAATCTGCAGCAGAACTATTTTCTCAAGCTGTCGCTGGGTTTCAAAACCGTTTTGTTCATCCTGGGCCTTGTAAGCTTCTTTTACAAAGGAGAGCGTCTTTTCCTTGAAGGAATCAAATTTCAGTCCCCTTATTTCATCTTCAGACCACTCCGGAGCATTATGGAATGTTTCCTCCATTGTCGTTTTAAAACCTTCCCAGTCCCACTCTTCCGAATCGATTCGATCCTGGTAAAACTGTCCAACCACTTCGTCCACCAGATCTTCGATCATATCCTGGACAACTTCGGACACATCATCTCCTTCAAGAATCTGTCGCCGCTGCTGATAGATAACCTCTCGCTGAATATTCATGACATCATCATATTCCAGGAGATGTTTTCGAATATCAAAGTTATGACCTTCCACCTTTCTCTGGGCATTTTCAATAGCCCTGGAAATCATGTTATGTTCGATGGGTTCATCTTCCTCCATTCCGAGTTTCTCCATGATGCCGCTGATTTTTCCGGATCCGAAAATGCGGAGAAGATCATCCTCCAGAGAAAGAAAAAAACGGGAAGAACCGGGATCTCCCTGACGCCCGGAGCGGCCTCTCAACTGGTTGTCAATCCGCCTGGATTCATGGCGGGATGTACCAAGAATATGAAGTCCCCCCACTTCAACCACCCCTTCACCCAGTTTGATGTCCGTTCCCCGACCCGCCATGTTGGTGGCAATGGTGACTTTCCCCAGTTGTCCGGCTCCGGCAATAATTTCCGCCTCACGCTCATGGTGTTTGGCATTCAACACTTCATGGGCGATTTTTTCCTTTTTAAGCATCCGGGAGATTTTTTCTGAAACATCAATGGAAATGGTGCCCACCAGAACAGGACGCCCCTGTTCATGCATACTTTTGATTTCCCTGATTACCGCCCTGTATTTGGCCGCCTCGTTTTTATAGATGACATCGGCATAATCATCCCGGATCATAGGCTGGTTTGTCGGCATGACTACCACATCGAGATCATAGATTTTTTTGAATTCAGGCGCCTCCGTGTCCGCCGTACCCGTCATACCAGCCAGTTTTTCATACATACGGAAATAGTTCTGAAAGGTAATGGAGGCAAGGGTCTGGTTCTCTTTTTCAATACTCACCCCTTCCTTTGCCTCGAGAGCCTGATGGAGCCCGTCACTGTAGCGTCGCCCCTCCATGGTCCGACCGGTAAACTCATCTACTATCACCACCTGCCCATCCTTGACAATGTAATCCACATCTTTCTGGAAAAGGACATGAGCCTTGAGGGCCTGGTTCAGATGATGGAGCTTTTCTATGTTTGCGGGATCATAGAGGTTGTCAACGCCCAGCAGTTTTTCGCCAAGACCGATCCCGTCTTCAGTGAGAGAAACCTGTCTTGACTTCTCATCGACAACGTAGTGTTCGTCCTTTTTAAAGCGGGGAATAATCCGATCAACACTCCTGTACAGATCAGTGGAGATATCAGCAGGCCCGGAAATGATGAGCGGCGTTCTCGCCTCATCGATAAGAATTGAGTCGACCTCATCAACAATGGCATAATGAAAACCACGCTGGCAGAAATCGGCAAGTTCAAATTTCATATTGTCCCTGAGATAATCAAATCCGAATTCATTATTTGTCCCGTAGGTAATATCAGCCCCGTAAGCCGTCCGCCTCTCTTCATCACTGAGCCCATGAACAATTTTACCGCAAGACATCTTGAGAAACGAATAGACCTGGCCCATCCATTCGGCATCGCGGGCGGCCAGGTAATCATTGACCGTCACCACGTGAACACCTTTTCCAGTCAGGCCATTAAGATAGACCGGCAGGGTGGAGGTGAGGGTCTTTCCTTCACCTGTTTTCATTTCAGCAATCTTTCCCTGGTGGAGGATAACACCACCCACAAGCTGCACATCGTAATGCCTCTCACCAAGAACCCGCCGGGCGGCTTCCCGCATCACCGCAAAAGATTCCGGCAACAGATCATCCAGTGGTTCTCCTTTATTCAGCCTCTCCTTGAAATCCACCGTTTTGGCCGCAAGTTCATCATCAGCCAGGGGCTGGATATCCTTTTCAAGCTCGTTTATCCGATTTACCACAGGACGTATCTGTTTCAGTATCCTGTCATTACTGCTGCCAAAAACTTTTGTAAGTAATTTTCCAATCATTGTATTCGGCCAATCCTTAAAGTTATCTGAAATGAGGCACCACCCTGAATTCCTGACGGTTTCAGGATTATCTCTTTTTTATCGGTTTCTTTTTCGCATGTATGACCAGAGGCTCACTGAGCTCATCGGCATTTTTATCCACAACTGCCACTTTTTTGCCATAGGACGGAAGAAGCAGTGACTGCCCGGCCCAGACACCAAGAAGAAACATCCAGAGGAAGAGACAGAAAAGAATAACTCCGAGACCGGCAAGACCACCGCGTGTCAACTCGAATTTCAACTTCTTTGCCTTCTTTTTTCTGGTTGCCATGGGAAAACGTGACTGCACTCCTTGTAACGTAACTACTCACAGGGGTAGCAATTATATGATTTTATTACTTCTGAACTGTAATTGCTCACAGGTGCCGCAGATTTTTGCAGGCTCTTCTGTTCGCTATAGCCCACCTATGCGGACAAAAGAGACCGTGAAAAGCTGGGGTGCCTGTGAGTAATTACCTTGTAACTCCTTACAGGGGTAACAACTCTATGATTTTATTACTCTGAACTGTAATTGTTCACAGGTGCCACAGATTTTTGCAGGCTCTTCTGTTCGCTATAGCCCACCTATGTGGACAGAAGAGACCGTGAAAAGCTGGGGTGCCT
>NZ_JBPLBA010000090.1:0-2687 GCF_054039375.1 Desulfomarina sp.
AATGGCCAGGCAACGTCAGGGAACTGAGAAATCTTGCGGAACGGTATGTCCTTCTTGGGCATCAATTTGATTATTCTCTTGAAAGACTCCTCTCCGGTCAGGACAAAGACCAGGAAAGTTCCCTCCCTAAACAGGTCGAATGTTTTGAGAGAAGTCTCATTGAACAGGCTCTTACCGGTGCCAACGGTTCAATCAAGGAGGCAATGAGCACACTAGCTATACCGAGAAAAACCCTTTACGACAAAATGAGAAAATATGGTCTTGATAAAAGTGACTATAAATAGAAGCTGAATCCAGCTGATAGAAAATGAAAAATTTACATTCATTCAAAAAGTGAATAGCCAAATTCGCCAAATATATCATAACATTTCTTGATTACCATGAAACTCAGCCGAATTGTGGATGTACCTGTTTGATCAGGCTAGCCTACGGTCAAAAATCACTGGAAATCTCAATTGATAAAGAATTCAAATGAAAAAGTGTCCGTCCAGATTATTTTATAATCAGTCCAATGTGATTTTTGAAATACGCCTGATAAAACAGGCCCAATCCCCATATTCACAAATAACAGGCTGAGTTTCATACGTAATCAGAATTATTTTTTATTGTACTTCAAGAAGGAATAACTTTACAAGGAAGGAAGTGGAGAGCAGCAGGAAACGGGAAGACCATGGGATAAGCCAGCATGGCCGGACACCATGGCTCGGCCATGCTGGCCCAGTGGGTACAAAAAACCACTGAAAATCCCAACTATGCCGATACAACCTTCAGCCGGGGATTTTCAGATAAACAGGCGGCAAACCACACTAACACTTAAATGCCGCCACCAGCAGATTCAGCAATTTACGGCCCCGGAATAATCACGGCAATGTAAAATCAACACCGGCAAACTGCACATTTTCCGCAACGGGATTCATGGGCGCGACAGCGTGTACACCGCCACACTGCTCACATTTCCCCACATATGTTTCAAGAATAAAGGGTGCCCCACAGCCCTGGCATACTGTTTCAATCGCCCCCCTGCTTATCGGCTGGTCCCTGACGGTACCACCGTGGGCATTATACACGAATTCGACAAGCTCTTTTCCTTTGGAAAAGGGACCGCCACCATCACTGCTGCAACCACAACCACATCCGGACATGTTTTTCTCCTGATAGTTTCCATTGATGACCCATGGCCGGCAAAACAGCCATGGCACTCTCAACCATGACACTATCGTAGATATATCCTCTACAAAATGACATAGGTCAATTCTCGGATTTTCTCTTTGAACCTGAATCCGCCAGTGCCAGATAAAATGCTCCGACAGTCAGTTCTGCACAGTGATAGTGGTCCTCCGGAAGAGTCTGCAGGAAATCAATGATATTCTCAGGTTTTATATCCCAGCAATCTTCGACCTTTTTCCCCTCAACAAGAACCGCCAGTCCATTGCAGCAGGCGTTTGTATGTATGCATCCTTCGAGTTCAAAATTAAGTGAAGTTATCGTGTCCCTGTCAATGGCCAGATAAATAGTAACAGTATCCCCGCAATCTCCTGTCTTTCTCCCATATCCATCTGGATTCTCAAGAGGTTTTCTTCGATCCCAGAGATATGCCATTGTCAGGAACGTCTCTGAATGATCATTCCAGAAATCAAACTTCTCTGCCATTACATCCTCCATAAAGATTTCTAATTACGTACAAAACTCTGCCTGCTTCTTATGAACACATTGATATAACTCACTATAATCAACGTGTTTAAAAAAACCAGTCTGCATCACCACTGGACGCTCACAGATTCAGGTATTCCGGAAAAGATCAGAACTGGAACAGGAATATTCGCACAGAAAGTGATCACAGCATTGTATACAGCGCAGCATCTGGTATGATTATTGTACGAAATATCCAAATCTCAATGGAGGTCTTTCTCGATGTCGGAATTCATGTTGCAGTTCAGTCCTGTCATGCAGGCTCTCATTGCCACACTTTTCACCTGGGGTGTAACCGCTGCCGGGGCGGCCCTGGTTTTCCTGACCAGAACAGTCAATGCAAAACTGATGGATTCGATGCTCGGATTCGCCGCTGGAGTTATGATTGCCGCCAGTTTCTGGTCCCTGCTCGCCCCAGGTATCGAAATGGCAGGAGAACTCGGCCATACACCCTGGTTGACTGCAGCAATTGGCTTTATGGGCGGCGGAATCTTCATGCGGTTGACTGACAAGTTTCTTCCCCACCTCCACCCCGGACTCAGCACAGATAAAACAGAAGGAATTAAAACATCATGGCAGAGAAGTACCCTGCTTGTACTGGCCATTACCCTGCACAATATCCCGGAAGGGCTTGCCGTTGGCGTCGCTTTCGGAGCTGTCGCGGCAGGACTCCCTTCCGCAACACTTGGTGGTGCGATTGCCCTTGCCATCGGCATCGGTATCCAGAATTTCCCTGAGGGAACAGCGGTGGCTGTCCCCCTGAGAAGAGAGGGGATGAGTAAAACAAAAAGTTTCCTGCTGGGCCAGGCTTCAGGTATTGTGGAACCCGTCGCCGGAGTCATCGGCGCCCTCTTTGTCATGAAAATGCAGAATATCCTCCCCTACGCCCTCTGCTTTGCCGCCGGAGCAATGATTTTTGTCGTCGTGGAAGAACTGATTCCCGAATCCCAGAGAAATTATGCCAATATAGATATTGTCACCATGGCCACAATGACGGG
>NZ_JBPLBA010000091.1:0-3734 GCF_054039375.1 Desulfomarina sp.
GTCTCATAATAGCCGGTTCAATTTGGTTGAAGTGAACGAGATATTTTAAATAATACCTGAATCCTGCAATTGGCAAGTTCGGAGTTTTCGCTCACCTGCCGTAGATTTTAGCAGGCTCTTTTCTTCGGAGTGGCCTGCTGCCTGTGCGGACAAAAGAGACGGTGAAAATTGGGGTACCTGTGAGCAATTACAAAGAAAAGTATAGCATATTTATCTCACAAGAACCAAACCTCATGGCATTGACACAATAAAAAAAAGGGGTTAAGAACATTCGTTCCTACCCCCTGTACATTAATCGATGGTCGGGATGAGAGGATTTGAACCTCCGACCCCTTGTCCCCCAGACAAGTGCGCTAACCAGGCTGCGCTACATCCCGAAACCGTGATTCTATCTACCACGTGTTACAGGTACTGTCAACAGTCTGTAACGTAATTGCTCACCGGCACCGCAGCTTTTCACGGTCTCTTTTGTTCGCATAAGTGGGCTATAGCAAACAAAAGAGCCTGCAAAAATCTGCGGTACCTGTGAGCAATTACAGTTCAGAGGTAATAAAATCATAGAGTTGCTTTCCCTGGTACCAATTACTTTGTAACAGGTTGGTTATTCTTTTTTTGACAGAAGAATATTCTGTAATTCCAGCAGTTCTCCCTTGATGGAGGAGAGCTGTTCTGCGATATGTTTCCCGGCTGTTTTTTTTCCCTGGAAAGGGAGAAGCTTACTGTCTCCGGATGCAAGAAATTTCCGTGCTCCGGCTATTGTATATCCGTGTTCATGGAGCAGAGTTTTTATCTGCAGAATGAACAGGATATCTTTTTTTCTGTACAGTCTCTGGCCTGAGCCAGCCCTTTTGGGGCGAATTTCAGAAAATTCCGATTCCCAGTATCGCAGAACGTGCGTTGGTACTTCGGCCAGTTTCGCAACTTCACCGATCTTGAAATAGAGTTTGTCTGGAATATCTTTTTCCATATTAACCAGTGTACTCCATAAAAAGATCCCCGTTGACAGAAAGGGTGTTATTCGGTCTGGTCTTCCTTTCTGTTTATTCTTTCTCTTAATTTTTTGCTTGCCCTGAAACTGATGGTCTTTCGTTTCCTGATGGTGATGCTTTCACCGGTCCTTGGATTTCTTCCCCGGCGGGGTGCCTTTTCCCTGACGGTAAAGGTGCCGAAATGAACAAGTTTGATTTCTTCCCCTTCAAGCAGGGTACGTTTCATCGTGGAGATGAAGCAGTCAACAATCTGGGAACAGCTGCTCTGGGAAAACCCAAGTTTCTCCGACAGGACTTCTGCCAGTTCCCTTCTTGTGAGATTCTGTGATTTCTTTTCTTCAGTTATATTATCCATCGCGGAAGCTTCCCTCGAATCTTTCTGTGAGCAAACGTACTATTTTTGAGTGGGATTTTTCCACATTTTTTTCCGTAAGCGTCTTTGTCTGTGATCGATATGTTATAGAAAGGGCAACACTTTTACAACCCTGTTGTATTTTCTTACCCTCAAACACATCAAAAATTTCTACATTCTCAATGAGTTTGTCCCTGCTTGAGCGCACTGCTTCAAGGAGTTCACCTGAGGACACGGATTTCGGTACAATGAGAGCAATATCTCTTCTGACCGAAGGAAACACTGGTAAACTCGAGAATTTTTTCGCGGTTGTTTTTATATCACAAAGTGCGTCATAATCAAGGTCAAAATAGAAGACATCGTGTTTTATGGAAAAATTCTTCAGGATATTATCTTTAATCTTTCCAAGGGAACCAATAAAGCTGTTCCCGGATATGATTTCCAGCGCATAAGCGGGTTCGGCAAAAGGTTCGCAGTCGCTGTTTTCCGGGTGTCTGAACTGGACCGCGTCTTTCAGTCCAACTGAAAGACCGCTTTGATTCAGGATAAACTCTACACAACCTTTGGCATCAAATATATCCACTAAAGCCTGTTTGTAATACAGGGGAGAATTCTCTCCATGACGATTGCCGGAAAGCACCCCTGTAATAAACATTTTTTCCATCGGCTGTTCATCGCTGTCCCCGGGAAAAAACACTTTTCCTATTTCAAAAAGCTTCACCGCGGTTTTCTGGAAATTGATGTTGCGTCTTACATTTTCAAGGAGCCCGGGAAGCAGCAGGGTACGCATGACAGCCTGATCCTCACTCAGAGGGTTGAGAAGAGCAACACTTGTGGATCGCCTGTCCGATGCAGGGAGGGAGAGCATTTCTGCAAAATTTCGTGAAATAAAACTGTAATTAATTGCTTCGGTATATCCTGCGGAAGCGAGGGCGTAAGCAAGATTATTGCGTTTACGTCGACGCGGGTCCTGCTCGGGAAAGCTGAGATGAACCTGGGGCAGGGTAACGGGGATATTGTCATAGCCGTATAAGCGTGCTATTTCTTCAACAAGGTCCGCTTCTCTTTCTATATCAACACGGAAAGATGGAGGATTGACTGCCAGAGTATCGTCATCCCTGTCACTGCACTGTATTTCTATGGACTCCAGTAACCGAGACATTTCAGGACCGGTCAAATTTGTCCCAAGCAGTGTATTTGTCCTGGAAATTCGTAATGTCTGTGAACAGGGAGGTCTTTTACCTCCATAGACATCTGCACCTTCTTCCTCGGCTGTGGTGTCGCATATTTCACAGATCAGTTCAACGGCGCGATTGAGGGCGTTAATGGTGCCGTCCGGGTCTACACCTCTTTCAAAACGGTAGGAGGCGTCTGTTGAAAGGTTCAGCTTTCTTGCGGTCTTCCTGATGGAAACATCATTAAAACAGGCGCTTTCAAGAAGAATATCAGTTGTGGATTCAGTGACTTCTGAATTCAATCCACCCATGACGCCGGCTATGGCAATGGGTTTTTCCCCATCACAGATCAGAAGGGTGTCCCGGTCAATGGGCCGGTCAGTGTTGTCGAGTGTGGTGAAATGGGTTTCTTCTTTTAAGGGAGTACGGACAATGATTTTTCTGTCGGCAAGAGTGTTGAAATCAAAGGCATGAAGAGGCTGACCATATTCCATCATGACAAAATTGGTAACATCGACAATATTGTTGATGGGACGCAGGCCAATGGACAGGAGCCGCTTTCTCAGCCACCAGGGGGATGGACCAATTGAAATATTTTTGATTAACCGTGCCGCATACCTTGGACAGAGTTCATCCGACTCCACCGATACCGAGAATTCTTTTGATGTCGATTTGATCTCCGCCCCTTTGACCGGAACCATGAGGGGGGTACCGGTTATTCCTGCAATTTCCCTGGCAATACCAATAACAGAGGCGCAGTCAGGGCGATTTGGAGTGAGATCTACCTCCACCATGATATCATTCAGGCCCATGGCCTCTATAAATGACCGACCCGGTTCAGTTCCTTCAGGTAATTCCATAATGCCATCATGATCTTCACTCAATCCCAGTTCCTTTTCGGAGCAGATCATGCCAAAGGACTCGATTCCCCGGACTTTGGATTTTTTGATTTTAAAATTACCGGGAAGGGTGGTTCCGGGAAGGACAACAACTACCGCAAGATCTTTTCTGACATTTGGTGCACCGCAGACAATCTGGACGGTGTTGTCACCCACATCAACATGGCAGAGAGAGAGTTTGTCGGCGTTGGGATGTTTTTCACAGGAGATGACTTTCCCTGTTTTCAGGGGAGCAAGTTCCTGGTAAAGAGGCACGATAGAATCAACTTCAAGACCGAGCATGGTCAGTTTGTCTGCAAGCTGTTCAGGTGAAAGCCCT
>NZ_JBPLBA010000092.1:0-29108 GCF_054039375.1 Desulfomarina sp.
ATCAGAAACCACAAAGTTGGTACCCCTGTGGTTTTCTGAAAATCTATTCCATTTATTACAGATAATGCAGTTATTAAATATCGGTTTTGGCAACACAGTGATGGTGAACCGGATTATAGCCGTAATCAATACGGGATCGTCACCCGCTCGTAAACTTAAGGATGTTGCCAGGAAAACAGGAAAATTGATAGATGTAACTGAAGGAAGACGGACCCGTTCCATTCTTGTGATGGATTCCAATCACGTGGTTCTCTCTTCTGTTCAGCCTGACACGATAAATCAGAGGATGCAGGCCCTCCAACCGGGATACCATCTGGGTGAGTATTTCGCAAAGGAGAGCGGGCATGAGGGAGATCAATCATGAATAAGGGGAGGTTGTTTGTCGTGTCGGCGCCTTCAGGAGCGGGAAAGACAACAATTTTAAAAAAGGTGATGAAACGCATCCCACGTCTTGTTTTTTCCATTTCACACACGACGCGCAAGCCCAGGCCAGGGGAAGTGAATGGCAGGGATTATTATTTTACGTCTCGGTCCCGGTTTCTTGAAATGGTGGAGCAGGACTGTTTCCTTGAATATGCAGAAGTGCACGGCAATCTTTACGGAACCAGCCGGGAAGGTATTGAAGAACAGTTGGAAAAGGGCATCGATGTGATTCTGGATATCGATGTTCAGGGGGCGGCAATACTGAGAAAATCTGGATCCGTGAGTGGTGCCCATGTGTTCATTGCTCCACCGGGACTTGCTGAACTTGAAAGAAGATTGCGCTCAAGAGGAACAGAAAGCGGGGAACAGCTCCTGGTGAGGCTTGCCAATGCAGAAAAAGAGATGCGGGCCGCAGGTGAATATGACTATCTGATTGTAAATGATCAACTGGATGAAGCCGTCGACCTGCTCTGTTCCATTATTGTAGCTGAACGGGCACGGTTCTTCCGGCTCCCTTCCGGGGAAGTGGCGGAAGGACTATTGGAGTGACGGTGGAAATGTCAGGACGAACGAAAAAAAACGGGCGGGAAAAAAGAATCCGGTTCAGTGACGACCTGCTCTGGGGTGTTCATCCGGTCTTTGAGGCCCTGCAGGAGATCAAAGGAAATTTTTCCGAGATTGTCATTCAGAAAGACAGACAGGGCACCAGGGTCGAAGAAATTATCGCCATGGCCAGGACGCGTCAAATCAAGCTCACCTTTGTATCTTCGATTCGTCTTACCGGTGATGGTGCTTCCCGCGTTCGTCACCAGGGGATTGTTGCCCGGATAAGTGAAACAGAGCTGCTTTCCCTTGAAGAGTTTCTGCAAAATCATCCAGCAAAACGGGAAGATGGTGCCAATGCCAGGTTAATGGTATGTGATTCCCTGCAGGATCCTCATAATCTCGGGGCCATTATCCGCTCGGCCCTTGCATCGGGAGCAGAAGGGGTGATTATCACCAGGGATCGTTCCGTATCCCCTGGCGGAACAGTGGCAAAAAGTTCAGCAGGGGCTCTTTCTCATATCGATATCTGCCAGGTCACTAATCTCGTTTCTGCACTAAAAATTCTGAAAAAGGCCGGGTACTGGGTGTTTGGGGCTGTAAAGGACGATGATGCCTCCTCCCTCTATGAAACTGATCTTGCGGTTCCCGCCTGTTTCATCGTGGGTAGTGAAGGACGGGGGATCCGTCCTCTTGTCAGAAAAGAATGTGATATGTTGCTTTCCATTCCCATGGAGGGACGGCTGGATTCTTTGAACAGTTCTGTGGCTGCTGCTGTTATTCTCTTTGAGGCCATGAGGCAGAACAGGAAGAAGTGAGGCAGTTGCTTGCAGGACCCCAGCTTTATACGGTCTCTTTTGTCCGCACAGGCAGGATTCAGGTTATATATTTCCGGCACTATTGAAGGTTGTAGTTTTTCATTTTCTCCCATAGGTTTTTTCTGCTTATCCCGAGAAGTTTTGCTGTTTTAGTGCGATTTCCACCACTCTTCTTTAATGCCCGCAGAAGACAGTTTTTTTCAGTAACAGCTATGTTTTTTGCCAGATTATAGCCCACGTCTTCCGATTCTTTCTGAAGACCGGCAATGTCTGTGGGCAGATCGGCGGGGGTGATTTCCGGCCCCTGGCACAACACTGATGCCCGCTCCATCAGGTTTCTTAACTCCCGGGCATTTCCGGGAAAATCATAGTTTTTCAGGCATTCGATAGCTTCCCTGGTGATTGTAACTGATCTTCCGTGCATGGAGTTGAATTCTTTTAAAAAGACATTGCAGAGCAGTTCGATGTCTTCCTTATGCTCCCGCAGGGGAGGCATTTTCAACGGAATGACCTGGAGCCTGTAAAGAAGATCCTGCCGGAATCTGCCGGCTTCCACCTCCTTCTGCAGATCTTTGGAGGTGCAGGCGAGAATACGGACATCCACACTGATGTTTTTGCTGCCGCCGACCCGTTCAAAACGGCTTTCCTGAAGGACTCTCAGCAGTTTGGCCTGGAGAGGGCCGGGCAGGTCTCCAAGTTCATCCAGAAGCAGGGTACCCTTGTTGGCCAGTTCAAATTTTCCTTTGCGTTTCTGGTCGGCTCCTGTAAATGCGCCTCTTTCGTGACCGAAAAGTTCGGATTCCATGAGTCCGTCAGGGATGGCGGCACAGTTTATGGAGACAAAGGGTTGGTTGCTGCGGTTACTGGCCATGTGGATGGCTCTGGCTGCCAGTTCTTTGCCGGTGCCGGATTCCCCGGTGACAAGAATTGTTGCCTTGGTAGGTGCCGCCTGCCTGATGAGTTCGTAGACCTGCCGCATGGCGGGGGAATCCCCGAAAAGTCTGGTGCCGGATTCTCTCTGTTTACAGCTTTCCTCCAGTGCTTCACATTTAGTTCTGACGGCCTGGGCGTCGAGCAGCCTGTTAACACGGATGATAAGATCATCCATGTCAAAGGGCTTGAGGATATAGTCCGCTGCACCTTTTCTCAGGCAGTCAATGGCATTGTCAACGGAACCGTAGGCGGTCATCATGATGATATCCGTTTCCGGGCTGTTTGCATGGACATGGCCGAGAAGGGAGAGTCCATCCAGTCCGGGCATGCGGATATCTGAGATAATCAGGTTATAATGATGACGTTCGCTGAGGTTGAGGGCCTTGAGGCCGTCATCCACTTCATCCACCTGCCAGTTGCATTGTTTTAACCTGTCGGAAACGGAGATCCTCATGATCTCGTCATCCTCAGCTAATAGAATCTTGGGCATTATTTACTCTGGTTTTTTCTGGGTTTTGGTCTGTGTGTTCCGGGTATTTACAGGCAGGGATATGATAAAGACCGTACCTTCATTCTCTCTGCTCTTTACGGTAATCTCCCCTTCCATTCGCTGTACAAGTGAAAATGTTACGGCAAGCCCGAGCCCGGTTCCTTCGCCCACATCCTTGGTTGTGAAAAACGGATCAAAAATATGGGGCAGGTCCTTTTCGGCAATGCCGATGCCGGAATCACCGAAGAGAAAGATAAGATTGTTTTTTTCCCGCCTGCATTCGATAAGCAGCCGGCCACCCTCCGGCATGGCCTGAATAGCATTGAGACCAATATTAATAATGATCTGCTTGAGTGCTTCCGCGTCAAGCATATGAGTCTTTGTCACCAGAACACGTATGTCAAAATCGATATTTTTGTGTTTAAAGGACAGCAGTTCCGTACACTGCCTGATTAAGGTCTGCAGGTCCACCTCCCGCAGGGTGAGGGGCTCGGTCCTGCCGAAGTTCAGGAGCTGGCGCATGGTCTGTTCGATCTGCCTGAGTCCCTTGTCGATTAACGGAAGGTAGCGTTGAATCATCTCCCCGTCATCGGGGTTTTCCCGCATTGATTTTACACAGTTCAACATGCCACCCAGCGGATTGTTGACCTCATGGGCGATTCCGGCTGTGAGAATACCGAGGGAAGCCATTTTCTCGTTGAGGTGGGCCTGATTTCTGGCCTGAATCAGTTCATTCTGTGATTTTTTCAACCGGTTGCAGAAATGGACAAAATTATCATTGACACTGTCCAGTTCATCCCTGAAGACCGAAGGGAGCAGGTGCTGTTCAGGCAGATTCTCGGGAAAGGCATCCATTGCCTGGGACAGTCGGCTTATCCGGTGTACGATGAGAGATTCGAACATGAGAAAAAGGGCGATGGTGACAAGAAAAATAGAAACAACCCCAATGAAAATAAGAGAGTGGGTATTGCGTCTGATGAGGTCGTCGGCCCAGTTGATGGGGATGGTGATGGAGAGGCCACCCCTGATGTCCCCGTAGCTGTAACCGTGACTGGCATGGCAGTGGAGACAGGATTCAGTGACCCGGAGGGGAGCAATAAAACGGACGACTCTTCCCATGTCATTGTTTTCCACGGCAATGACTTCATTTACTCCTTTTTTGAATGATATCAGTGAACTTTTCTCAAATTCGTCCGGTTCGTTGCCGGGATTGATCGGGTTCAGGCTCGTTACACCAAAATATCCCAGGCCATCCCGTTTCGCATAGATCGAAAGCTCCCTTGTTATCATGGCCGGATTTCGCATATAATAGGTGTGTCCGGCACTGTCCCGCACCGTGGGGAGCTTAAGGTACGGATTTGGTTTTACCCCCCTTCTTTTTAAAATAAACAGGCCATTATGATCAGAAGCCCACTGCCTGGTCAGCAGTATCTGTTTATAAAGCATGCGCGCCTGCTGTTCAGCCTGGCGCAGAATCATCGATTCGTCAAAAACCGAAGTGCGATAGAGCATGAACAGGTAGGATGCCGAGATGATCGCCCCAATAAAAAAAATAAATTTTGTCCGTAAGGAAATATGGGTCGCTGTTTTCCAGTGCATGATTTTCGCCGGGACATTCTCCGGGTTAAACCTCAATCCTGCATGAGGTGAATTGTTGTGAATTCTTCTGATACTACATGATAATCGTTCGCAGGAAAACGAAAAAACTCATGCCTGACATTACCAATTGGTGTCGTGTTCGGGAAGAAATGTTACCGGAAGGTATCATTTTATATGGAAGTCACCAATAAGTTCCTGACAATACATGGAAAGAAAAAATGGAATGTTCCTTGCTAAAACATATTGAATAACAGTGTGAGATACGGGGTGAACAGGAGAACCCATAACTTGAAAAAGAGGTGACAATATGGAGCGAAGTCTGACGGGAGTTATGCACGGAGTTGTGTCAGCTGTTATGGTCGGTCTGCTGGCCGGATGGGGAACAGCTTTTGCCGGGGAGCGTCCGGTTGTCGAGGAATGTATGCGATGTCACGATGTCAGGACGTACGAATATGAATTGAGTTATTCCGTTCATGCAAAAGATAAAGATGGCAAAAAGATAAGCTGTGATCAGTGCCATACTCCTCATTTTAACCCTGTAACCAGCTACTATGCCCGGGATGAGTATTATAATAAAAAAATTTTTAAACCTGAAGATTTTGACAGAAAGGCGATGCAGAAAAACGTGCAGGAATCAGTTCCGGCAAAAAAATGCCTGGTATGTCACGAGGATCTGTCAAAGAATGCCCGGGGAAAGAAAATTTCCGAGATCGGCAGGCTCAGCCATGACGCGTTTCTCGGGAAAAACGGTTCCACCAGGAAAAACTGTGCGGGCTGTCACCGGAATATTGCCCACCTGCCGGAATTTGACAGGGATCTTCTCATTAATGCTGAATTTGCCAAAAAACTTGCTGATCATCCGATGGTCAAAGCTCAGAAGGAGGGGAACTGATGAACCGGATCAAAACAGTATTGCGGATTTCCTGCAACATGAAATTCTGGCCGGCAGTGGTCGGCCTTGTTTTCTGCATGGTCTTTCCGGCCCAGGGTAAAACCATCAAACATCTGGTGGCAACGGATAATGCCGCTGATTGTTATGAGTGTCATAAGTATGTCACCCCCAGGGTGGCACAGAACTGGCTGGAGAGCAAGCATGGGGTTCAGCTGATGAAATGTTTCGTCTGCCATGGTCAGCCTGACGGCAAAGGGTCCGTGCCTTTCAGGGTGGTTCCCGATCCGGGGGCGGTTTGCGTTAAATGTCATGACCCAGCCATGAAACGGATGGCAGGAAAATTCGGTACAAAGAAGAGCTGTTATGAGTGTCATCCGTTCCATCAGAATTCCCTGCACCATGATGCCTACAAAAAATCAGCAAGCAAAACGCAATAGTATTGATATCATTTAATGAGTGTCTGTCCAGAAATGAGGATTTTTGTTCGAGATCAAGGCGCACGGGAAATTTTACCGCAGGCATATATTTGATATCGGAGTCTTTACCTCCGAGGATAAAATTTTTCGGGCAACGCAGATATCGGGCAAAAAGACCAACTATGGACAGGCACTAATGAATGAAGGGTGAATATTTAACTCTTAAAGAGGAGTACGGTATGAAGTTATCCAGACGTGAAATGCTGAAGGCGGCAGCCGCGAGTTCCGCTATGATGGCCATCAGTGGGCCGTTTTCCATGGTTCGGGAAGCGGCAGCGGATGAACCGGATCAGTGGGTGAAGTCGGTCTGTCGGTTCTGCGGTACTGGTTGTGGGGTTATGGTTGGTATAAAAAACGGCAAATGTGTGACGGTCAAGGGAGATCCCAATAATCACAACCGTGGCTTTCTCTGTTTGAAAGGTGCCCTGATGCCGCCCATTGTTTATTCAAAGGAACGGGTTACCCGTCCCTATATCAGGAAAAACGGGAAACTTGAACCGGCGAGCTGGGACGAGGCCATGGGCCTGGTGGAGAAGAAGTTCAAGGAAGCACTGGCCGAAGGGGGCCCGACAGCCATAGGGTACTACGGTTCCGGTCAGGCCCTGACCGAAGAAACTTACCTTGCTTCAAAAATTTTCAAGGCGGGTCTGGGGTCGAACAATGTCGAAGGGAATCCACGCCTCTGCATGGCTTCGGCTGTCGGTGGTTATGTTACCACCTTCGGTAAAGATGAGCCCTGCGGGAGTTACAGTGATATTGACGCCGCTACCTGTATCATGATTATCGGCTCCAATATGTCCGAGTGTCATCCCGTTCTTTTTAAACGGGTTGCTTCCAGGAAACAGGCCGATCCCAATGTGAAAATTATTGTCATTGATCCCCGTAGAACCAATACTGCCAGGATTGCCGATGAACATGTTTCCTTCAAACCCGGCACGGATCTGGCGATACTGAACAGTATGGCATGGGTGATTATCAATGAGGAGCTGGACAGCCCGCGTTTTCACGGGAAATATGTCACCTTCATGACCAATGATAAGAAAAAGGTCGATTTTGATGCTTACGTGAAATTCCTCGAAGATTACACACCTGAAAAGGTCGAGAAAATATCCGGAGTTTCCGCAGCGCAGATCCGTAAAATCGCCAAAATGTTTGGTGAGTCATCGGCGACCACCTCCTTCTGGTGCATGGGGTTGAACCAGCGAATTCGCGGAGTCTGGGCCAACAACCTGGTTTCCAATCTTCATCTGCTCACCGGTCATATCGGCAAACCCGGAGCCACCCCCTTTTCACTTACCGGCCAGCCAAATGCCTGCGGTGGCGTAAGGGATACCGGGGGACTCTGTCACCTGCTGCCTGCCGGACGTCTCATCAAAAAAGAGGCCCATCGAAACGCCCTGGAAAAACAGTGGGGAATTCCGAAAGGAACTATCAATCCCAAGCCGGGGCTGCATACCATTGCTCTCTGGAATGCCTTTTCCGAGGCCAAGGTCAAAGCGATGTTTGTTCTCTGTACAAACCCGGCTCATTCCCTGCCCAATGTCAATATCTATACGGAAGGGATGAAGCGAAAAGATAATTTCATGGTCCTGAGTGAACCGTTTATGGATGCGGAGAGTGTCAAGTATTGTGATGTCCTTCTGCCTGCTGCATTCTGGTGTGAAAAGCGGGGTACGTACGGTTGTTCAGAAAGACGCTATTCCCTGCTGAAAAAATCCACTGAACCTCTGGGTGAATGTAAACCGGATTTTGAAATTTTAATGGATTTTGCCAGAAGAATGGGAGTCGACCCCAGGGTCATTCCCTATGAGAACGTGGATGATGTCTGGAATGAATGGAGAATGGTCAGTGCTGCAACACCTTATAATTTTTCAGGTATGACCAGGGAGAGAATGGAAAAGGCCTCCGGTATTCTCTGGCCCTGTCCCACGGAAGACCATCCCGGAACAAAGATTCGTTATGTTCGGGGGGAAGATCCGAATATCCCAAAAGATTATCCGAAAAAATATAATTTTTACGGTAAACCTGACGGCCGGGCGGTCATCTGGTTCAGACCTTACAAGGGTGCCGCGGAAGAGCCCAATGAAGAATATCCGATGGTACTCACCACCGGTCGGGTTATTGATCACTGGCATACCGGCACCATGACCATGAAGGTTCCGGAACTGAGGCGTTCTTTCCCAACGGCCTACGTGGAAGTCAATATTGATGACGCGAAGGCGAAAGGGATACAGAACGGAGATAATGTCCTTCTTGAAACAAAAAGGGATAAAATGGTATTTCGGGCAAAGGTCAGTGATGTCTGCAGACCTGGACTGATTTTTGTCCCCTGGTATGATGCAAATCTGATGATCAATAAATTAACTTTGAACGCCATAGACAAGGGTTCCAAACAGCCGGAATTCAAGATCTGTGCGGTCAGAATCAGTAAGGCCTGATCATGGCAATTACAGGACTGCTGGTGCATGCATTAAAAGAGGATGTGGAGGCTGTGGAAAGGGCGGTTGCTGCCATGCCCGAGATGACGAGTTACGGTATCCATCAGGAACAGTATGTGGTTGTGGTGGCGGAAGCCCCGTCTGATACAGTTGAAAAGGTAGTGGAACAGCTGGATACAATTGAAGGTGTTCTTGCCGTTTACACAACATATCTGACTGTTGAGGATGAAATTGACAAGGATGGGAACCTGAAAACAAATCTCAGTCTGAAAGAACTCTGCAAACATTCTCCGCAGAAAAAATAACCTGAACCCTTTTGACTGATAGAGCCGCCCGGTCTGAAGCCGGACGGCTCTTCCGCTGTTTTATTTTGAGTATATGCCCACAATGTGGTAGGGTGATGATGGAATAATGATGAATGGAGCAGGGTTGTGCTGAAGAAAAAGAGAAGATTTTTGCGACCGCCAGGGGCGCGGACTGAAAAGGAATTTCTCTCCCGCTGTCTGCAGTGCGGACAGTGTGCCCAGGTCTGTATTTTTGACTGTATTGTCATGCGTACAGGTTTTAATCCGTTTGTTGCCGGCACACCAGAGATAAACCCGAGAGTTGCCGCCTGCCACCTCTGCATGCGCTGCAGCGCCATCTGTCCATCTGATGCACTCCATGATATTCCCATTGAGGAGGTGCGCATGGGGTTTGCGGTCATTGATCGCGAAAAATGTTTCCAGTGGGCGGGAACTCTGCTCTGCAGAAGCTGTTATGAGCGCTGCCCTGTGAAATGGGTGGCCATGAAGCTGGAACGTGGAGAATATCCTGTTATTACTGAAAAATGTGCAGGGTGCGGACTCTGTGAGCATGTCTGCCCTGCCCATGCCATCACCATAACACCCACCCGGTTTGTTGAAGAGGGAGATGAGAAAAAAGATGATGGAGGTAAAGGATGAAAAAGCCGTCCATCAAGATGACCAGGCGTCTATGCCAGCTTTTTATTATTGTGCTTTTTATTGCTATTCCCATCCTCAATAAAAACCGTTACAGCCTGTTTTACGGCAATCTGCTTTCTTTTCATTTCTGGATCATTCCCCTTGCCGATCCCCTGGCAGTCCTGCAGCTGACAATAAAAAATCTCTCCATTACTCTGGACAGTCTAATTGGTGCATTGCTTGTCCTTTCCGTTGCATTTTTCCTGGGGACAGTCTTCTGCTCATGGATCTGTCCCTATGGTTTTTTTTCGGAACTTGCGGTGATTTCAGGAAAAAAAATATTTGGCAGAAAAAACATCGGTGGTGTCAGGGGCAGGTCCGGGTTCCGCTGTAAACTGATTATTTTTGTAGTCGGTATTGTGTTCTTTCTTGTTTTTTCGACGACACCGGTTCTGAACCAGCTTTCTCTGCCGGCCTGGTATACACGTTTTTTTCAGTACCTCTTCGGGCAGGGCTATGTTTCTCTTTCAATCCTTGTGCTCCTTGCACTCCTGGTGATGGAATTTTTTACTCGTCAGAGATTTTGGTGTCGTTACATCTGTCCGCAGTCTGTACTTTTGTCATTCGCAAAGCGGTTGAACAGGAAACGGTTGAGGGTTGTCTTTGATCAACAGAGATGCAGGTGTAAAGGTTCCAGTGATCCCTGCGCCATGGCCTGTACTTTGTCTCTGAAACCGAAAATGGCAGGGGATGTGAGCGAAATTGAGTGCACCAACTGCGGAGATTGTGTTGTAACCTGTTCAAATATCGGTCAGGCATTAACATTTGTCAGGGGACCTGAGCGTGGAGAGGGGGATGAAAATAAGCAGGGAGGAAAATCATGAACCTGGTACGATTGTTCATTCCGGTATTGATCGTTCTTATGGCGGGATGTTCCGGTGATAATCCGAAAACTGCCAATCCGCTGTTAAGAGATAAAAAAATCGGCTGGCAGGGGGGGAACGGGTTATATTATGAGTTCACTGCGAGCGGAAGACTCCTGGGATGCGGGGGTGACTTCCCTGAGGATTGCTGTGTTGCGGGGCAGTGGGAAAGCCTTGGTGATAACGGTAGCTTCAGGTATTTTGAACCTGATGACGGACGGGAAAACCGTGTGGATGTCACCGTGACCGGTACCCTTGCGTCCGGCGCTCTCCTTTCATTTGACTCGGCAGGGAAAAATGATGGGGCAACGGAGAAAACCAGAGTTCAGGGCAGGGTGACCGTGTATGAAGATATTGCAGCATCACATGAAAAGAAGGCGCTTTCAAACAGGGCCTCTGTTACCCTGACACGGTATAGGGACAATGTTTTTGTTCTGGAACTGATGGTGGAGGATCCTGAAGGGGAAATCAAAAAAATATACTCCGATGGAGACGAAATAACCACGGAAGTGATGGTCACCAACGGTAAGAGATGGACTAACAATCCGCCAATTATTCTATCAGGCGAATGGAACAGGAAAAAGCCGATCCGTACTGAAATGACACTTGTTTACCACGACGGCAGAAAGGAATACGGAGTTTTTCTCACGGACAGGGCGAGTGATAAAAGTGAAATGGAGTTTGAAGATGACTGGTTCTGAGAATTTCGACATTTTTCCCCCTTTCCAAGTATCCCGTCAACACTGCTCTGACGTATCTTGCTTGTCCTTTTTCGCGCCATCCCGCCTGTGGCTTATGTTACATAGCTCTACTATGCGATCAAAGCCACAGACAGAATGGCACAAAAAATTACAGCGCAATATTACGTCATTTCATCGTTGACGTGACACTAAAAAAATTTTCTTTCTGGATTTTTGATACGTTTTTTTGATAGAATTCATTCAATTCTGAGCCACTGTTGACAGAAGGGAAATCAGTGGCTCTTTGTTACCGCCAGGTAGCTGGTATTTTTCTTTTTGTTACCGGATGGTAACTGTCTGAGCCTTCTGTTCTCTGCAGTCACTCTGTATACACGATATGTAAAATGGAATTGATTTTGCAAAAGTCAGGTATCTTATCTTTTAATTTTTGTTTTTTAACGGCAAGGATAATTTGTACCCAAATCCTGCAAGGCAAGTTCGGGGTCTGTGCCTACCTGTCCAGAAAGTGATGTTCAGCGGGCTTGTGTATCCGCATACGTTTTCTGAAGTGCCGGATTCAGGGTTAAACATTTTCAAGGAGGTCTTACGTGCAATCGGAGTCGAGATCGAAGTACTACTCCCATCTGGTCAGGCTGATTATTGCCCTGATTGTTGTCGGAGTTGCCGGATTTTTTGCCAGGAAGGTGTTCTCACCGGCCACAATGGGCCAATATGGTCATTATCGTGGTGCCGACATTGAGGATCAGAAAAACGTACCCGTTCGGCTCCAGACCAATGAGTCGTGTTTTCAATGTCATAAGCCCATCAGGCGGATTCACAGGAAAGGTGTGCATAAGACGGTTTCCTGTGAGATCTGTCACGGACCATACGCGGATCATGTAAAAAACGGCCAGAAGACAGGTACTTTGCCGGTGAAAAGGGGCAAAGAAATAACTCATCTCTGCCTGCGGTGTCATAATAAAATAATCCAGGCACGTCCCAGGAAGTCAATCAAAATGGTGGGAATGCCACAGCATCTTGAAGAAAAAAAGGTTCGGATTGAACATACATGTGATCAGTGCCACATGGTGCATGATCCTCTTCTTTGGATCAATCAGGCCAAGGAAATGATTGGTATAAAGGAGGAAATGTAACGATGATTGATATTAAAAAAGAGATTGAACAGGATCGCCGTGCATTTATCAAAAAGGTGCTGGGGGGGACCATTGCCGGTTCCCTGCTCCTGGTAATCCCCGCAAACAGTGTGGAAATCGCGGAACAGATTCCCGGCATGAGGGCAGAGGATTCCGTGTTCACCAAGAAACAGTTTGCCTTTGTTGTGGATATTACCGCCTGTATCGGTTGTGGTTCCTGTTGTGTTGCAGACAAGGCGGAATATAATGTTCCCGATGGCAATTATCGAACATGGGTGGAGCGGTATATCATAGACGACAACGATGATGTTTATGTTGACTCACCCAACGGAGGGCTGGATGGGTATACCAAACCCCGGGAAGGATTACCCCATCCGACAAGGGATACATTTTTTGTTCCCAAGCTTTGCAACATGTGTAAAAAACCCTCCTGTGTCCAGGTTTGCCCTGTCGGGGCCACCTACCAGACTAAGGACGGTTTTGTGTTGATTGATAAAACCCGCTGCGTCGGTTGTTCTTATTGCATACAGGCCTGCCCCTATTCCGTTCGCTTTATAAATCCGAAAACCCGGACTGCTGAAAAATGCACCTGGTGCTACCACCGGGTCCGCAAGGGGCTTCTGCCTGCCTGTGTTGAGGTCTGTCCGGTCCACGCCAGGAAATTCGGTGACCTGTCCGATAAAAATTCAGAAGTCTGGAAGATTCTCCATGAACCCCATGTTATTTCGGTATTGAAACCGGCCATGGGCAACGAACCGGCCCTTCATTATGTAGGGTTAAGAAGGGAGGTGGTCTAATGAGCGGAATAGCAGCCCACGGCGGCACGGTTGCCGCTTTATCCAACTATGTGTTTCCCAATGACTGGCATGTTCACTGGAGCCTTATGATTGTGCTCTATCCCTATATCACAGGTATTGTTGCAGGTGCTTTTATCGTCTCATCCCTCTACCATGTATTCGGCATAAAGCAGTTGAAACCCATTTCCAGGTTTTCCCTGGTTTTTGCTCTGGCTTTTCTTGCCTGTGCCACCTGGCCTCTTCTGCTTCACCTGGGCCACCCTGAAAGAAGTTTTTCCATGCTGCTGACACCGAATCCCACTTCTGCCATGGCCGGATTCGGCTATATTTATTCAGCATATTTCATCCTTCTGGTCCATGAGATATTGTTCATTTATCGGCTGACAACAGTGGTTCTCTGGAAGCAATCGACAGGTTTGAAGGCAAAAATGTATGCCATGCTGGCCTTTTTTAATGACAATATTTCAGAGGAAGCCATGCGGCTGGATCATAAAATCATCTCTTTTCTTGCTGCTGTCGGTATCCCCATGGCCTGCGTTCTCCATGGTTATGTCGGGTTTATTTTCGGTGGAATCAAGGCAAACCCGCTCTGGGCCACCCCTCTGATGCCGGTGATTTTTCTTCTTTCCGCCTGTGTTTCCGGTATTGCCGGAATTGTATTTGCCTATATCCTGATCAAGAAGGTCACCGGCGGGGAAGTGGATGTGAACTGCATCCGCACATCATTGAAATTTCTCTGGGGCTTTTTTATCCTCGATTTTGTCTTTGAAATGCTGGAAGTTTTCACCCATTTCTACATGAGTACCCATCATTGGCATGTGCTGGAAAATCTACTGTGGGGACCTCTGTACAATACTTACTGGCTCTACCAGGTAAAAATCTTTTCAGTGATTCCGTTTATTCTTCTGGGTGTTCTCTGTCTCGTTAAGTTAAAGGACAGGGTGATTCTCTTTTTTGCCCCGATAGTTTCCTTCATGATCCTTGTTCAGGTTCTGCTGATGCGCTGGAATGTCGTTATCGGAGGCCAGCTGATGTCCAAAAGCACCAGGGGGCAGGTTACTTTTGTGCCGGAATGGCTTGGCCGGGAAGGTATCCTGGTGGCTATCTGCATAATGATTGCCCCCATTGTAATTCTCTTTATTCTCAGCAGAATTTTTCCACTCTGGGTGGAAAAGGAAGTTGTGGAATAAGAAAAGAAAGTGACTGTTCACAGGAGAGTTTCAGTTTTTGTGTTGATGTTGTCGATTCCGGCAAAAGAAAAATGATCAAAATTCAGCAAGGGAGGTGGATGACAAGGGAGAGAAATCTGGCCAAACCGTTTCCAGCGGTTATGTAAGGGATTTAAAAAAAATTCTATTTCGGAGGAAAACAGTATGCAACATTGGAAAAAAATGCTTTTGCTGGTGCTTGCAGGGATCTTTATTTCGATTCCCGCTTTCGCCACAACAAAGGCATCAATGGATGCGAATAATGAAAAGAATAAAGCGTTGAATGTGAAATGTGTTAACTGCCACCTGAAGGAAAACAAATCCATGGTCAAGCAGTGGCAGCATTCTCCCCATGCAGCGGCAAACGTGGCCTGTTATAACTGCCATGCGGCCCAGAAGGATGATATACTGGCCTATGAGCATGAGGGTGCAATTATCAAGACAGTTCAGTCTCCAAGAGATTGCGGTCTCTGTCACGCCCGGGAAGCAAAGGAAATGGAAAACTCCCATCATGCCTCTGCGGGACAGATCATGGCCTCTCTTGACAACGTGCTGGGGGAGGTTATCTGTTCACTCGAGGACAAGGCCGACGCGGTTAACGGCTGCTGGCAGTGTCATGGCTCCGTGCTCAAGGTACAGACCGACAAGGACGGTAAAACTCTGAAGAACGAGTTCCATGCCGTAATGCTTGATCCCATGACCTACCCGAACACCGGTATCGGCCGTATCAATCCCGATGGTTCCAAAGGCTCCTGCATGGCCTGTCACTCCAAACACTCCTTTCGCTCTGCCGTTGCCCGCCAGCCTGAAAACTGTGGCAAATGTCACCTTGGTCCGGATCATCCCCAGAAAGAGATCTACGAGGAATCCAAGCATGGTATCGCTTATTATTCGGCGGATCGCGGCCGCGGTATGAACGGTATGAATATCCAGAAAGCCGGCACCTGGGTGCTTGGTAAGGATTATTACACAGCCCCCACCTGCTCCACCTGTCATATGGGAGCATACGAAAAATCCAACGGTGCGGTTGTTCAAAATACCCATAATGTCGGTGACAGAATTTCCTGGACCCTGCGTCCCAAAGTCTCCGTCAAGCTGAACAGGGTTATTTTTGATGACGGTACTGTCGCTGATATCCCGGGTGAAATTGCCCCCCAGGCCGGCACGGAAAAAGAGTACAAGACTTTTGTTATCAAGGATGGTAACTGGAAGAAAGTTACTGCCATCAAGGAAATCGCAGAAGTTGTGTCCTGGGAAGAGCGTCGGGCAAATATGAAAGGTGTCTGTAAAAACTGTCATGGTATGCAGCAGATTGATAATTTTTACAAGCAGTTTGATGCTCTGGTGGTCACCTATAATGAAAAATTTGCCAAGCCCGCCAAGAAACTGTACGGTATGGCGAAAAAAGATGGTCTCATCAAAGGTTCCACCTTCCATACTGATCTCGGTTGGATCTGGTGGGAAATCTGGCATCATGAAGGTCGTCGTGCGCGTCACGGTGCCGCCATGCAGGGTCCGGATTACACTCACTGGCATGGTCTTTATGATGTGGCCGAAAAGTTTTATTTCAAGTTTATTCCGGAACTTATCCATCTGGCGGCCAAGCATGACATGACCGAGAAGTACAAGAAGGAAATTGATGCGATCCTCGCGCGTCCGGAGCATAAATGGTATAAGGAAGGCTTTAACGCCGATGTTATGAAAGCGATTGAGGCCGAACAGAAGGAACGTTATAAGCAGTAGGTCTTTAACCAGGAAAACACTTTTTCCAGTGTTTTCTCCAAATAATTCTAATTACCTTTCCGCTCCGACCATTATGGTCGGGGCGGTTTTTTTTAGGAGGTTTCATGGGATTGAAGGAAAAACAGCACAGGCGTATATTGCCATTGATTCTGTGTATCCTGTTTTTTGCTGTACAGGCAATGTCGAAAACAGTTGACAGTGCAGCTCTCGAAAAGCAGGTTGCTGCTTTGCAGCTTGGAGTAAATGGTTACTTTGTCGCTCATAAACTGAGTGAGGAGCAGAAGGCTCTGGCCGGCAGAAATATGGAAAAAAAATCTTATCCCGGAACGTTTACTTTTACAGACGGTGATATTCATGTCCTGGTGGATGGAAAAAGGGACATTATTCTCGCTATATATGAGAAAAAAGAAAAGGCAACCGGTCTGGAGTTAAAAAATATGGTGGCCGATCTGATGATGTCGTTCGGTGATCCCACCAGCGAGGCCCATGACCAGATCATTTACTGGGCCTACAGCAGAAACGGCAGGATTTCTGAAGATGATTATGTGAACTCAAAACAGGAGGGAACTGTAAAAGTTATCGCAACGGTCAAATTTAAATCCAGGCTGACATTCAGTGATGCGACAGATGAAAATGCGCAGGAGAATGATATTCACTGGATCATTTCCTCTCCCCGCCTGCTGGAGAAATTTTATAACCGGTAGTTTTTTTTAAAAGGAGTGGAGCCTTGAAGTCTGGAAAAGGGTGACAATTTATTGAGGATGTCTATAGTGCATTCCTGGACGGGTACTGCTTTTCTGTGCATGTTCCCTTTCACCTGCTGAACACCTTGGGCTCTTTATGAAAAACAATACCCTTGTCACTCTTCTTCTCTCCGTTTTTATTGCCCTGCTCGGTATGGGTATCATTGTGCCGGTTATGCCTGTATTCGCCTCCGAACTTGGGGCCGGCGGGCTTGGTCTCGGTATGATTATCGGCGTTTTTTCCATCAGCCGCGGGCTGCTTCAACCTGTGGTCGGCAGTCTGTCGGATCGCTGGGGTCGTAAACATTTTCTGGTGGCGGGGCTTCTTATCTATGGCCTGGTCGGTCTCCTGATTCCACAGGCGAGAAATATCTTTCATCTCATTGTTATCCGGGCCTTTCATGGTGTTGGCTCTGCCATGATTGTACCCATCGGTATGGCTTATATGAGCATGCTCTCTCCCGCGGGGCAGGAAGGGCGCTATATGAGCTATCTCAATATAGCTATTTTCTGTGGTATTGGCTGTGGCCCGATTATCGGCGGACTTTTTTCTGATCTGTTCGGATTTTTCTCTGTTTTCTATCTGATGGCGGGCATGAGTTTTCTTGCCTTTTTTCTGGTGATCGTCAATATGCCCCGCTACAGTCCAGGGGAAGGAAAGAAACCCGTGTCTCTGTTGAAAAGTGTTGCTGTCATGACTCGTTCAAGCCGCACCCTGGGGATTTTACTGGCCAGGTATGCAACCATGATCGTCATGGTGCCAACCATGGCTTTTCTTCCTCTTCTCATGTCTGAATGGCCGGCGCATACCGGGTTGCAGGTCGGTTTTGTCATTGCAGCCCGTACCCTGGTCAATGCACTGCTGCAGCTTCCTTTTGGTCGTCTGGCTGATAAATACAGTAAAATCGTTCTTCTTCTGATTGGAGTGTTCTGCATGATCCTGGCGATTTTATTTGTACCGTCTATAAAAAAATTTCACCTGATGGTTGGTTTATACATGCTGCTTGGATGCGGCGAAGCCATCGTCTGGCCGGTACTGGGTGCCTATGCCTCGGAGGAGGGTAAAAGGTTATATGGTCATGGAACAATGATGGGGGTTTTCAGTTTTGCCATGAGCGGCGGTGTTCTCACGGGTGCGGTACTGGCTGGAACGTCCATGGATGTCCTGGGGATTCACTGGGCGTTTTATGTGTGTGCGGCCGCGGTAATGATCCTGACCATACTGGCGGCCGGAATGATCTTCCGCGGCGGAGAAAAAGAATCGGCGGCCTCCGTTCAGAGGCAATAAAATCACAGAGTTGTTGCTTTTAGAGTGGTTACGGAATTATCCGTAATTGGTCGCTGGAGCATCAACTCAATGATTTTATTAAACTTATCCGTTTTTTTTCTTTTCCTTCAGTTTTGCCTGGAGAAGAGCACCTAAGGAGCCCATACCGCTGCTTTTCTTCTTTTTATCTTTGGAGATATAGGTGCGATATTCATCCTTTTCTTTCTGTTCTCTGCCTTCCTGGGAGACATAGTCGGCGGGTACAAGGCTTATTCGTCGTTCATCCAGGTCAACCTTTTCAACTTTGACATCGATATTCTGTCCTTCTTCCAGTACTTCTCTCGGGTGATGGATTCTCCGACCGTTACCCAGTTTTGAAATATGGACGAGTCCGTCAATTCCGGGTATCAATGTAACAAAGGCACCGAACTGGGCCAGACGGGCGACCGTCCCCGTGTGGGTCGATCCTTCAGGAAAATTTTCCACCGCGGAGTCCCAGGGATTTGCAAGAGTTTCCTTATAGCTGAGTGAGATTCTGTTATTGTCCCAGTCAAGTTTTTTCACTATGACACTGACCTTCTGGCCGACAGTGAAGCAGTCGCTGACGTCCTCCACCCGGCTCCAGCCGATTTCTGAAATGGGAATGAGTCCGTCAATCCCACCGAGATCCACAAAGGCACCGAAATCCCTGATGGAGCTGATTTCTCCCTCAACGCTCTGTCCTTCGGCAAGGGTTTCTTTCAGCTTTTCGCGTAATTCTTCCCTTTCCGCTTCCTGGATGGCCCGTGCTGAAAGGACAATATTTCGTCCGCCCTCTTCGAAGCGGCTGATAAGAAATTTCATATGGGTGTCCAGGTACTCTCCAGCCGCATCATCCACTCGCCTGAGGCCCATCTGGGAATATGGACAGAACCCCCGGATATTGCCACCCAGAGTGATTTCAAAACCACCCTTTATCTCGGCTTTGACAAAGCCTTCAACAGGAATTCCGCCGTGGAAGGCTTCCTCAAGATGGGCTGCAGATGATCCGGACCCCAGGGAGGTGGTGAAGAGCATTTCAGCTCCCTTTGATTGGAGAAAATAGACATCAACCGTTTCGCCGACTGATTTTGTGAACTGGTTTTCCTCATTTTTGAGTTCAGAGCTGTTCAGAATGCCTTCACTTTTGCCGCCAACATCGAGAAAGGTTGTCTCTTCCCCAATCGAGACAATGGTTGCCGTTATTTTCTGACCGGGAGTCAGGTGTCGCAGTTTTTTTGTTTCTTCCACCTTGAATAAATCTTCAAAACTCTCATTCTGGGACATTGCTTTTTCCTGTGTTGATTTCCTGATGATGGGATTGAGTTAAGGAGCCAGGTTGTCTGACTGCCAGGGACAGTGCAGTCTCGTGCTCCATAAAGACTATTTTTTTCAGGGTCAGTTCGTTGAGAAAGGTTAGCAGTTGATTTTTGTTGATCGTGGTAAATACACGTAAAATTTCTGAAAAACTTTTCGGAGTATGGCAGAAAAGGTAGATGGCGCGGGAAAGTCCTTTCAGTCTGTGCTGCAGCACCCTGCCATCGGCAAATTCCTGGCGGATAATGAGAAATGTTCCACCGTCCCTGACAGTCAGTACTCCATTTTTTCTGTCTGCTCTCTTAGCATGAAAATGCTGCCAGCGCTCTATCTTTTTTATGACCGGTTGCCATAAGTGCTGCTGGTGACCACGGTCCCCCCGGTATCCGAGAATGAGCTGCCACAGGGACTGGTGGTAATTTTTTGGAAATAGTTTTTTAATTTTATGGTGAACCATGGTGGAGTGGATACCAAAATCCTGGCAGTTGCGATGCATGGGCGAGGAATGGCCGAGAAAAAAACGGGCGGGACCGAGTGGAGAAAAGGGAAGGACGAAATCCAGGTTTTCCAGGGTTTCGTTGATCTCTTCAGGAGTTGTTCCCGGAAATTCAACAATGAGATTACCTTCAACCCGGATACCGTATTCGCAACATAACTTCATTGCGGCAATATTGTCCATGACAGTTGTTCCCTTTCGCATCTTTTTGAGGAGTGATCCGGAAAGGGATTCAATACCGATCTGCACCGTGTCCAGACCACCCTTCCTGTAGGTCTGCAGTCGTTCAGGTTTGGTTATGGTTCTGATTTCCGCAAAAAAATTCAGATCGACAGTTTTTTCTGCCAGGTTGTGAAAAAAACTGTCAGCTTCTCTTATGGGCAGGGCATTGTCAGTGAAGGTGAAATTGAGGCATTCATGGCGGCGGGAAAGGTGTTCTGTTTCTGCCATCATTCTTACACTGTTTTTCCAGCGGTATTTCTGCCACTGGAGATTGAGGTTGCAGAACGAGCATTTGTTCCACCAGCAGCCCCTGGAAAATTCGACCGGCAGTAAAGGAATAAATGGCTGGTCGGGAAAAACTGTGGATATTTCCTGGAAATAAGGTGAGTAATCAGGCACGGGAAGCGTATTGAGATCCTGAATTTCTTGGCCGCAGGTGAGATAGCGGGTAGCCGGTTTTTTGTTGTTCTGCAGGGTTCTGACGAGAAAGAGCAGGGGAAGCTCTCCTTCTCCGTCAATAAGGAAGTCGATCTGTGGAAAATGGTCAAGCAGCGATCTTCCGATCTGGTCATTGCAGGAAGAACCTCCAAAAAGTATGGGGACGCGGCAGACCTTTTTGATTTCTGAGGCCATATATAGAGAGGGAAGGAGCTGGCTGAAACAGACTGAAAAACCTACCAGGTCATAGTTGCTCCAGTTGACGGTTTTCAGCCACTCTGCCGCCTCTTTTTGGATCCGTTCTGCCAGTGCATCAAATTTCAGGTGGCTTTGTTTTGTGCTCAGTTCTGTGGAAAAGAGTGTTTCCGCACTCTCTTTCTGCGATTTGAAGAGCAGGGAAGAGAAAAGGGCTTCCCCTGCCCAGATGTTGGCGGATATTTTTCTGTATGCATCTGTACCTACGGCTCTGGCGATATGCAGATAGGGATGAAAGGTGTCAACGGTACAGGTTTCCTGCTCCCTTTCCAGGAAAGCCTTGAGCGTTGCCAGCTGGATAGAGGGACGGTTGAAAATTGACCAGGGCATGGAGATCAGCGCCAGTCGAAACGGGGGCCTGTCAGCCATATTACTGTTCAATGATTTCAGTGTTTTCTGGTGGAGTAAAAGAGAACATGTCTCTTATCGCTTTTTCGTCCAGATCCTTTAAGGGATCGATCTGGATATCGCTGAAGCTGAGAACAGTTTCTGTGCCGAAATGATCAAGAAGGGTAATCCTGCGAATAAGAGAGTCTCCTGTAACCCACAAGTGGATATTTTCAATCTGGGCGTGGGGAATTTTGGGAACCAGCCTGATAACACTCATTCCATCCCTGTGTCCGCCGATATCAGGATCCGGTGGCAGGATATAAAAATCATCTGTCAGCCTGGAATGACCAATAAAAAATGAGTAGGTCAGGTCATTTTTCAGTTTTTCTGCAGGGGTGACAATCATCTGGTGCAGCTTTTCAAAATACATGGAAAAGAGTCTGCCGTCACTGACGAGTACCTGACGGTCGGGACTGGTATAATCCCATCGCATAAGTCCCCTGTTATTATCTTTTAAAAAAATGGCCCTGCCTGACCCCTTTCGGGGGCGTCCCGTGAGTTCTCCCCTTGTCTGCTGGTAAAACTGGAATGAGATACTTTTAATTGTATCGATTCTGGCCTGGAGTCTTGCAGCTGTTTTTACAGGTTCGACAGGTGGTTGTGTTGCGTAAAGTGGATAAGTCAAGCTGAGAAAAAGCAGGAAAAAGCTGAAGGCAAAGGGAAAAGTTTTACGCATGATCTATCCGGGCAAGTTGAAGATTGATGTTTTTCTGAAAAAGGGATGCGGCCGTCTGCATGCTTGTTTCGGTAAGGTCAGAAAAATAGTAACTGCGATTTTCATTTGTATCCATGTCCAGCTCCGGTTGTTCTTCAAGGTAATTCTTAAGTTGCGTGGCCAATGCAGTGGAGGAATCTATGAGCGTGACTTTTTTGCCGATTCTCGGTTGGATCAGATGGCGGAGAAGAGGATAATGGGTGCATCCGAGTATAAGAGTGTCCAGCTGTCTGTTCTTCAGACTGTGGAGATATCTTCGCAGGATCATCTTTGTCTCTCTCTTGTTTATCCAGCCTTCTTCCACCAGGGGGACAAGAAGAGGGCAGGGTTGTGAGAAAACACGGATATCCGGTTTCAGTTTTTTTATGGCCCTGTCGTAGGCCCTGCTGCTGATTGTGGCCCTGGTACCGATGATACCTGTTCGGCCGTTTCTGTCGGCTGCTACTGCCTGTTCTGCGGCAGGAGTAATGACCTCGAAAACGGGAATATTGAATGTTTTTCGTATTTCTCCCGCGGCCACGCTTGCTGCTGAATTGCAGCCGATAACGATGATTTTTGCCCCTTTTTTCACGAGAAATTCCGTATTTTCCAGGGAATAATGAATCAGAGTTTTCCTGCTTTTACTGCCGTAGGGTGTTCTGGCAATATCGCCAAAATAGACGAGTGAGTGACGGGGCAGGATCTGCTCAATGGCATGGGCGACCGTCAGCCCGCCGATACCTGAATCAAAAATGCCGATCATGGGGGGTCAGTTGCAAAAAAATTAGGCTGCCGTTCAGGCAGGGATGCCACTTAATGAGTTGGCCTTACTGGCAGCGGCACCTGTGAGTAGTTACGTTATATTCAACCTGCTGCTCATCTATACCAGAAAAAAACGGGTGTAACAAGCGGCTCTTTTTGTGTAATTGGTCACAGGTGCCGGGCTTTATGACTTTATTTTGCAGAACCGCAAGAGTTTTTTCGCAGATATTGACAGAGGACTCAAGGAGAATTAAGTTACCTTCCGGTTGATACCGGAGAAAACCGGTCATTGATGACCGGGACGGGAATATACAGCGAAATATTTGATGTAATTACTCACGGGTACCGCAGCTTTTCACGGTCTCTTTTGTCCGCATAGTAGGCTATAACGAACAAAAGAGCCTGCAAAAATCCGCGGCACCTGTGAGCAATTACAGTTCAGAGGTAATAAAATCACATAATTGCTACTTCTGTGAGTAGTTACTATTTGATGAGTGTTTAAAAGAATAAAAAAACAGGTGATTACGATGCCGGTTTACGAGTATGAATGCAGGGAGTGTGAAAAGGTTTTTGAAGTTCAGCAGCGGATGTCTGATGATCCTCTCACCAATTGTCCGGAGTGTGACGGACCGGTGAGAAAACTGGTTTCAATGAGTTCCTTTCAACTGAAGGGTGGCGGATGGTATGCCGATGGTTATTCCAGTGTGGCCGGTTCTGCAGAGAATTCCAAAAAAACGGAAAGTCCGGCTCCAGCCTGTCAAAGTGGTGGAAGCTGTTCCTCATGTCCGGCTGCCGCCGGGTGATAATGCAGGGGAAGAGAGAGATGATCCTGAATCCGTAACAAAAAAACGCATTTTATTACGGATTCAGGATTGGGTCTTTTGCAGGCAGTTTACCTGAAAATCCTCGGCTGAGGGTTGTATTGCCGCAGTCGGAATTTTCATTGGCTTTTTGCGGCCGAGCCATAGGGTCCGGCCATGCCGGTTTACCTGATAATCCGCGGCTGATGGTTGTGCTGTCGCAGTTGGGATTTTCATTCATCTGTTGCATTTGAGTCATACTGTCCAGTCGAGTTGGTCACTATTGCCATGGCATCCCCGTATGAATAAAACCGGTAGTCCTGACGGATTGCTTCCTTATAACATTCAAGCAGTGTTTTACGACCACAGAGGGCCGAGACAAGAAACATGAGCGAAGAATCGGGTAGATGGAAGTTGGTGATAAGATTATCGATGACCCGGAATGGGAAGCCTGGGTAAATATAAAGATCACACCAGCCTTTTGTTGCTGTCGGTGAGCCGGTCTGTTGAGCTGAAAATTCCAGTGCCCTGACAGTAGTTGTGCCTACTGCCCAGATTTTCCCTCCGTCCGCTTTTGTCTGCAGAATTTTTTCCACTGTTTTTTCCGGCACTTCAATATACTCACTGTGAATAGTGTGTTTCTCGATGTTTTCCGTACGCACGGGAGCGAATGTTCCATATCCCACATGCAGGGTAATTGTTCCCAGCCGGGTTCCCCGCTGTCTGATTCTGTCCATAAGTTCATGCGTAAAATGCAGACCGGCGGTCGGGGCGGCAACCGCACCTGCTTTTTCAGCATAGACTGTCTGGTATCGCTGCAGATCATCGGGAGTGGTTCCTTTTTTTCTGGAGATGTAGGGTGGAAGTGGTACCTGTCCTGAATCCTGCAGGATCTGTTCGAGTCTGTTTTTATCCTTACAATTGATCAGGAGCTGCACCTTGCCGTCGGCAAGCAGCTCGTTTACGGTGCAGGAAAGAGTCGCATTGATGGTAATAGTGCTGTCGGGTCTGGGACGTTTGGAACTCCTGACCAGTGCCGTCGCTGTATATTTTTTTATCCTTCTGTCCCATTTCGGATAGTTCAGAAGAAAAACTTCCGCTTTTCCTCCAGTTTCCTTTTGACCAATCAGTCTTGCGGGAAACACGCGGGTATTGTTCATCACCAGCATATCCCGGGGGTCGATCAGATCAGCAATGGCCTTGAAACGGCGGTGTTCGATTTCTCCACTCGTTGTCCGCAGAACCAGAAGCCTGGAGTTGTCCCTTCTGTCGGCAGGATACTGGGCAATGTTTTCAGGTGGCAGGTTATAATTATATCCTTTCAGAGAAAGGTCATTTTCGGTTATGTTCATGTTAATTATTAATTTTCGGTGCCTGTGAGCAATTTTTGATCAGAGGCAGCAACTCTTTGTTTCAGCCATCAGACTGGCGTGTAGATACCATGATTCTTGCTGTTACTGCAACAAAATTGGAGCTGAAGCCGTTTCTTCAGCTTGTTGAACTTGAAAGAACAGTGTGTCTGTCCCTGGTGACCGGAGTCGGGCCGGTGGAGACGTCTGTGCGCCTGGCCCTTTTTCTGGCAAGATGTGATACAAAAATTAATCTGGTTATTAATTTCGGGGTGGCGGGAGCTTACGTCGGGCAGTCCATCCATCCGAAACTTCTTGATATCTGCATGGCTGAGGAGGAAATTTTCGGGGATTTCGGCTTTTGCTCGGGTAACGGTGTTGAATATTTCGACAGCCCTGAATTCGGAAAAAACCGTTTTTCGCTGGATCGGCAGTGGCTGAAAAGAGCGAAACAGATACTGGACAAAAACAGGATTTCCTGCTGGTCGGGTTCCTTTATTACCGTGAACTGCGCTTCAGCAACCCGCCATCGGGGGAATATGCTTCAGCAGAACTGGGCGGGGCTCTGTGAAAACATGGAGGGTGCCGCTGTTGTCCGGGTCTGTAGTGAATTTGATCTTCCCTGCCTGGAAATCCGGGCAATTTCGAATTATGTTGAAGACCGTGATCCTGTCAGCTGGCAGTTGGAAGCGGCATGTGAGAAGGCGGCCCACGCCGCACATATGATTATAAAAACACCAGAATCCTTGAGGTTCGATGAAAATGGAGTCCCTCAGCCTGGGGTATTCCCCCTGTCCAAATGACACCTTTATTTTTTACGGTCTTGTTCATGGGAAGATTTCTCTTCCCGGATATCGTTTTCAGGACCCTGTTCTTGAAGATGTGGAGCAACTTAATTTACGGGCACTTGAAGGGCAGCTTGATATAACGAAACTGTCTTTTCATGCTCTGGCCCATGTGCTGGATGATTATTGTGTGCTGGGATCAGGTTCTGCTCTGGGCAGGGGGTGCGGCCCTCTGCTCGTCGGTAGAAAACCCTTCGCCTTATCTGCTCTGAAAAACAAAAGAATTGCCATTCCCGGGAAATTGACCACGGCGGCTCTGCTTTTGCGCATGTTTCTGCCAGACTGTATTGACCTGGTGGAGATGCGTTTTGACCTGATTATGCAATCGATTGAAAATGGTACGGTTGAGGCGGGGGTGATTATTCATGAGTCCCGTTTTGTTTACGAACAACATGGTCTGGTCGCCCTTCAGGACCTGGGACAATGGTGGGAGGATCTGACCGGTCTGCCGCTTCCCCTCGGGTGTATCGCCATGAAAAGAAGTCTTGGCGACAAAGCGGGTGCTGCGGTGGAGCAGGCTATCCGGAAAAGTGTACAGTATGCTCTTGCCCATCCTGAACATTGCCTGCCCTATATTCATAAGCACAGCCAGGAGCTGACGCCTGATGTGGTGAAGAACCACATTAATCTCTATGTTAACGACTATTCTGAAAATCTTGGTGAGGAAGGTATTGAAGCTATATCCAGATTCCTGCAAAAAGGTCACGAAGCTGGTGTCCTGCCTCCGACCGGCAGACCTTTTATGGTGCAATGAATATGGAATTGTCTGATTTACCACTATTTGCTGTTGTCGGAGCGTGTGGCAAGGAAAAAGATTTTTTCATCCGTTGGCTGCGCACAAGTCTTGAGGAAAATAATCTTGAGACACTTGTGATTGATGAAAGTGCGGCAGAGAATGAGCGGGATCTTTACTCTCTCTCGGTTCGGGCTGATGTTGTTTTGATTTCGGGAAAAACAGATTTTGATCTGCAGGAGATCAAAGTGAACTGTCATCGGAAAAAAAAGGGTGACCTGTGTTGTTCCGGCATGGATTTCAAGAGCCGGGAAGCTTTTCTGGCAGAATTCCTGATACATCTGGATAGCCTTGTCTATCGCATTCCCCTCTGGGCCTGTGTTCTCATCGGGGGAAAAAGTTCCAGAATGGGCAGGCCGAAACACTTGCTGCCCGGTCCTGACGGCAGGTCCTGGCTTGAACGCACTGTTGAAACCCTGCGTCCTTTTGTGACTGATATTATTATTTCCGGTGCTGGAGAGGTACCAAAAGGGTTAAGCACGCTCCGGCGTTTACCCGATGCAATCGGCACAGTCGGGCCCCTGGCCGGCATTCTGTCCGCGACCGGATGGCTGCCAATGGCCTCCTGGATCCTTGTCGCCTGCGATATGCCCGATATTCAGAGCAGGGCCCTTGCGTGGCTGGCGGGACAACGGGCTGCCGGTCGCTGGGGGATTGTCCCCAGGTTGTCGGAAGATGGTTTCCTGGAACCGTTACTGGCCTGTTATGATATGCGGGCGGCAACAATTTTTGAAGAGCTGCGGCAGCAGAATATTATGAAGATAAGCAGGGTGGGAGTTCATCCGAAAATATATAATCCCGTGATTCCCGGTGAACTGAACGGGAGCTGGAGAAATATCAATACTCCTGAGCAGCTGGCAGATATGAAGATGAAAGGTAATTGGTCACAGGGATAGCAACTGTGTGATTTTATTACTTCTGAACTGTAATTGCTCACAGGTGCCGCAGATTTTTGCGGACAAAAGAGACCGTGAAAACTGAGGTACCTGTGAGTAATTACGATGAAAGAGACCAGGATTTAATAATAACTAAATCCTGCAATTGGCAAGTTTACCGAAGATGCGAGGTTCAATGGCGCTGACGTATAGACATACTTCAAGCCATTGAAAACGAAGCAGATTCGGTAAAATTGCCAATCCCGCAGGGCAAAGAAAATGAAAAAATTTACTATCACTCAAAAAGTGAATGACCAAATTCATTAAATACATCTTAATACATTGAAATCAAATGATATTTATATTTTTTCATTTTCTGAAGTGCAGGATTTAGGTAATATGTTTCATCACAGTGCAGTCCTTACAGACTTTTATCTTCTCTTTCCAGGTTTTCTTTGCGGCGCATTCACAGATGGTGCCGTTTATGAACCAGCAGAACTCACCTGAGTCAAACTCCCAGGCGGGACAGTTCATCTTTTTTTCCTCCGGGCACTTTTTCAGATCCCAGCAGTTCAGTTTGGCAATTGTTTTTCTTCGTTTGCGAAAGATCAGAAAGAGCAGTTGTCGTTCGACATGTCCGGGAATACTCCTCCAGCCCTGCTCGTAGCTGCAGACAGCTTTGAGGGAAATGCCGAGAAGGGTGGCGATTTCTTTTTGTGTCTTTTTTAATTTCTTTCTTATGGCTGAAAAATCGCTGCTTTCCATGGGCATCCTGTAGGTTGACATTTAAAAAAACGGCTCTTTAAAGTGCTACACTGTAACACATAAATCTGGCGACTGCAATCATGGGACATACCGCAATTGCTCACAGGCACCGCAGCTTTTCATGGTCTCTTTTTCCTGTATAGAACAGGCTGCAGCGAACAAAAGAGCCTGTAAAAGTCTGTGGCAGATGAGCATTACAGTTAAGACCTGAATCCTGCAATTGGCAAGTTCGGAGTTTTTGCTGGCGCCTGTCCATAGTTGGTCTTTTTGCCCGATATCTGCGTTGCCCGAAAAATTTTATCCTTGGAATATCAATTATATGCCTGCGGTAAAAATTCCCGTGCGCCTTGATCTCTAACAAAATCCTCATTTCTGGACAGACACTCGTCAACTTGCCGGAGATGTGAGGTTCAGGGGTGCCGACGCACGGGCATACTTCAAGCCAATGAAAACGAAGCAGGTAAGCAAGCCTGCGAGACTCCGGGTTCGGTAAAATTGCCAATCCCGCAGTCCAAAGAAAATGAAAAAATGTACATTCAGCCAAAAAGTGAATGGCCGAATTCACTAATTATATCATAACATATTGAAATTAAGCTATAATTTCATTTTTCCATTTTCTGAAGTGCAGGATTTAGGTAAGAGGTAATAAAATCATGGAGGTACTGCCCCTTGTGAGCAGTTACGAAATACCGGTTGTTGACGGTTTGGAGTGTAACTGGTCACGAGTATCAGGTTGAGTTCAGTACGCAAATAGATTTTCTTTTTATTTTCAGGGAAAGAAGGATATAATTATTTCTAATTACATACAAAACTCATCTCCAGGCTGGCTGAGTTTCATGGGCAATCAGGCAAGAGACCTTGAAAAGCTGGAATGTCTGTGAGCAAGTGCCAATTTCTGTTATTATCTCAATTAGTTAAAAAATACTCATCAATTCAGGGAGAATGCTTAGTGCTTAATTTTGGAAACGAGATTACCGATTTTGATCCGCATTTTAAAATTTTCCATGATCTCATGCCATTCAAGGTTCAGGAGATTCTG
>NZ_JBPLBA010000093.1:0-66050 GCF_054039375.1 Desulfomarina sp.
GTCCTGCGCCTTGCTCCGGAACTCGAGCAGCAGGGGCGAATGGCCATCCTCTTCGTCTCCATTACCGATCCGCTCAGCTTTAAAAAATCCAACAAAAACAGCCCCAGACTTCTCCTCGGTTCCTTTCTCAGTGCAGAAATCGAGGGAACCCTGCTCCCTCACGTAATCCCCCTGCCCCGTCGCTATCTCCATGAAGGGAATAGTGTCCATATTCTGTCAACCGACAACACCCTGCAGGTCAGAAAAGTCAACATTGTCTTCAGTAACAGGGAGCAGGTCCTTGTTTCTTCCAACATTCTGGAAGGTGAGCAAATTATAACCACATCCCTTTCAGCTCCAGTTGCCGGAATGGCCCTGAAACTCAGCAGTAAAACCCTTAAAACTTCCGGGGAGGCAACCAGGTGATCAGATCAGCAGACTCCCGGGAGAAACAGGGGATCATTGCCTGGATGGTTCATAACAGGGTCACCCCGAACCTGCTCATGCTGGTCCTGCTCCTGGGTGGTTTTTTCATGTCAACCAGGATCAGACAGGAAGTGTTTCCCGCCTTTGAACTGGATCTTGTCTCCATCCGGATACCCTATCCCGGTGCAGGACCGGAAGAAGTAGAGCAGGGGCTTATTCTTGCAGTTGAAGAGGCCATTGACGGCCTGGAGGGTATCGGCGAAATCACAGCCACAGCGCTTGAAGGCAGTGCACTTATCAGGGTAGAGCTGCTGGAAGATGCCGATCCAGGCAGGGTTATCCGTGATATCCAGCAGGCGGTAGACAGTATCAGCAGTTTCCCCCGGGATGCCGAAGATCCCATAATATCACTGGCAACCCGCAAAAGACAGGTTATACGCCTGAATATCTACGGAAACATACCTGAGCTTTCTCTTCTTGAAACGGCGAAACAGGTTCGTAACAGTCTTCTGAAACACAAGGATATTTCCCAGGTGGAACTCCTTGGAGGCGGGGACCGGGAAATAGAGATATCGGTGTCCATGGAAAACCTCCGGAGATATAACCTCACACTGGCAGGGATTGCGACGATTCTCCGGAACCGATCCATCGAAATCCCCGGTGGAAAAATTGAAACAGAAAACGGTGAAATCCTGCTCAGGGTTAAAGACAGAAGAATCACTGCCGAAGATTTCGGACGTATCCCCATAATCACCACGCCAGGCGGAACTGAACTCTATCTTGCTGACATTGCCGAAATTAATGAAATTTTTGGTGATTCCGACCATTATGCAACATATAACCGTGCCAGAAGCATGCAGCTCCGTATTGCCCGGGTCGGCCGGGAGACTCCCATTGCGGTATCTTCCGCAGCCCGGGAAGTGATGGAAGAAATCAGCCCGGATCTGCCGCCGACAGTCAGCTGGTCCTTTTCCAGCGATCACTCCAAAATCTATAAACAGCGCCTTGAACTGCTGTTGAAAAACGGTTTTCTTGGACTCGCCCTGGTACTTATTCTTCTCGGACTCTTCCTCGAATTAAAACTCGCCTTCTGGGTAACCATGGGTATTCCCATCTCCTTTCTCGGCAGCCTGCTCTTTCTCCCGTTTTACGGTATCTCAATCAACCTGGTCTCCATGTTTGCCTTCATCATTGCCCTGGGAATAGTGGTGGATGATGCCATCATCGCCGGAGAAAATATTTATGAATACCGCCAGAGAGGCCTCAATTATGCAGAGGCTGCCATTCTTGGAGCCAGGGATGTGGCTGTTCCCATTGCCTTCAGTATTCTCACCAATATCGTCGCCTTTCTCCCCCTTGCCCTTGTCCCCGGTGTAATGGGGAAAATATGGCGCGTCATCCCCCTGGTGGTGATAACAGTCTTTCTGCTCTCCTGGCTGGAGGCCCTGCTTATCCTTCCCGCTCATCTGGCCCACAGCAGAAAAGAATCCCGCAGTGTTCCTCTCCGCTTTATCCAGACCAGACAACAACACTTCGGAAAATTCATAAACAATTGCATCAATACTGTTTACGGAAAAATCCTACTCATTCTCCTGCGTTATAAATATTTTACGGTCTCTTTACTGATTTCAATATTCATCATTACGGCTGGTTTTGTGAAAAGTGGTCGTATTGGCCTGATTCTCATGCCCAGGGTGGAATCGGATCGCACCGTTGTTACCGCGACTCTTCCCTACGGCAGCCCGTCCCGGGAAATCAGACAGGTCCATGACAAACTTGTCTCAGCCCTTGAACGCGTAGCCGCAGCCCATGGCAACCAGCAGCTTCTCGAAGGAATCTCATCCACTGTGAATAACAGCCGTATCGAAATAAACGGTTATCTCACCCCGCCGGAAATCAGACCCCTGTCAACCGGCCGGGTGACAAAACTGTGGAGAAAAGAGGTCGGCCCACTGCCGTCCCTCCAGTCGATTCGCTTTGAGGCCGACCGGGGCGGACCCGGACGGGGGGCGGCCATATCCATCGAACTGAGCCACAGAAACAGGAATATTCTTACGGAGGCCAGTGAGATGCTCGCGGAAAAACTCCGACAATTTCCTGCCACAAGGGATGTCGACAGTGGAGCCGGCAACGGGAAAATCCAGCTCACCTTCAAAGTCAATGAACAGGGAAAGAGCCTGGGCCTTGATACCACCGAGGTCGGCAGACAGATTCGCAATGCATTCCAGGGCGTCATTGCCCTTCGACAACAGCGGGACAGCGATGAAATGACGATCAGGGTCAGGTTACCGGAATCGGAAAGATCAAGTGAATATGATATAGAATCATTCCTGGTCAATACCCCGTCAGGAACATTTGTTCCCCTGCGTCAGATTGCCGAAACCGTCAGAAACAGAGGATATACCAGCATAGAACGACGAAACGGCCACCGGACCGTAACCGTATCCGCCAATGTCAACCCCCTGGGTATGACCTCACGAATATTAAAGGTCCTGAACGAAAAAACACTGCCTCAACTGGAGGCTGACTTTCCCGGCCTGGACCACCAGTACCGAGGCAGGCAGTCCGACCGTAAGGAAAGCCTTTCAAGCCTGGCGACAGGTTTCCTTTTTACCCTGGGAGCTATCTATTTTCTTCTGGCAATTCCCTTTCGCAGCTATGTCCAGCCGGTTATTGTCATGCTGGCTATTCCGTTCGGTATGGTGGGTGCCGTTCTCGGCCATCAGATCATGGGGTACAACCTGAGCCTGATGAGCATGATGGGGATCGTTGCCCTCTCTGGAATTGTCGTCAACGACTCCCTGGTTCTGATAGATTACGCCAACCGGCAACGGATGAGTGGGAAAAATTCTTTTGAATCAATACAGCTTGCTGCCCTTCGCCGATTTCGTCCAGTTCTGCTGACGACCCTGACCACATTCGGCGGCCTGGCACCAATGATGCTTGAGACATCACGCCAGGCACGCTTTCTCATCCCCATGGCTATTTCTCTTGGTTTCGGCATCGTTTTTGCCACTGTCATCACCCTGGCCCTTGTCCCTGCCCTCTACCTGATCGTGGAAGATATCAGAAAAAGCGCAGAATTCAGGTGACATCTTCTGGAAAATAGGACAAAATACCCGAATCTGTAAGCAATCTCCCGCAGGGTGGCAGATGATTGTTGAAATACGCCTGCCCGGACGGACACATCTTTTGACGATCAACTTTTTTTCAGGCCTGTATGGAACCATTTACCCTGTTAGCCCTGGCCTCGGCAGCCGGATTTGTCTTTAACAAGATGACCGGCAGAGGCAGTGAAAACCAGGAACTTGAAAATCGGAGCCGAACCGGTAGCTGGGACAGAGTTGCCACACTCACTCCCGACAACAGGTCTGAGTTCGATCTCTCTTCAATCGAGATTCTGCCCGAATACAAGCTGGTAAAAAAACTGATTGAAAAAGAATTTCCCCTTATTTTCATCACGGGAGGAGCCGGAACAGGCAAGAGTACTTTTGTCAGATGGATGGTCAATGAATTCAGCGGATCCGTACTTCTCGGTGCTCCCACCACCATGGCTGCACTCACCGTCGGCGGCAAGACCCTTCATTCCCTCTGCCGGCTGCCGCCCGGCTGGATCGTAAAAAAGGATATCCACCATGTTCCGAAACGAAAAGATATCCAGAAGGCAAAACTGCTTATCATCGATGAAATATCAATGGTTACCGCCAATCTTCTTGATGGCGTCAGTGGTTTTCTACGGTTGAACCGCGAGATTGATAAACCTTTCGGCGGTCTGCCCGTCATCATGGTGGGAGACATGTTTCAGCTTCCGCCGGTAGTCCGGGCTTCTACCCGCTCACTTTACCAGACGGTGTACGGGTCCGCAAAATTCTATAATGCAAAATGTCTGCGCGAAACAACCTATTATGCTGTGGAACTCACAAAAACATACCGTCAATCCGATCAGCATTTTGTCAATATTCTCAGCAGGCTGCGGGAGGGTATCGACCTGCCTCAGACATTGGCGGCGCTGAATGCCGGTTGCACAATTACTTCAACACCACCGCCGGATGCCGTTTGGCTTTCCCCCCGAAACAATGAAATCAGTTCCCGCAATTTTCGAGAAATGGCCGGCATCAACTCTCCCGAGAAAACCTACACCGGGACACTGCTTGGCCGCTTTCAATCCAGGCAGTTTCCCTCCCCCATGGAGCTGACACTCAAACGCGGCGCCCAGGTCATGTTCACCAAAAACGACGCGGCTCAAAGATGGATCAGTGGTACGGTAGGCAGGGTACAGAGACTGCTGGACGAAAAGATATTTGTCCAGCTTGCGGATTCAGGCAGGATTGTCGATGTGGGCAGGGTCAGGTGGAGTGAATATCACTATGGCTGGAACGAGCACAGTAGAAAAATAGAACGGACAGAAACGGGAGCCTATATCCAGTTTCCCCTGATACCTGCCTGGGGAATGACCATCCACAAAAGCCAGGGAAAGACCATCGAAAAAGTTCATCTTGATCTGGGCGGTGGCGCATTTGAAACCGGACAGACCTATGTCGCCCTCAGTCGCTGTCGATCCCTGCAGGGATTATCCATGGCCCGTCCCCTGACTGTTGCTGATATTCTTGTGGATTTTGAATCAAAACAATTTTATGATCACCTGCGAAACGTGATAAGAAAACTGCCCCCCGAAAAAATGCTTCACGAACTGAACCGGGAATAATCAATTGATTCCACCAGGCCAGACCCAGATGACCTTATCCATAGCCTTTCTTCTCGGCTCTCCCGACATCAGCGGCGGTACTTATGTTATTTTCGAACATGCCGCAAGACTGCAGAATCGCGGGCACAGGATTACAATAATAACTGAAAGTTCTATTGCCTCAGAACGTTACAGCTGGCACCCGGAAGCAGGAAAACTGAGCTGGCTCTCCCTTGAAGAAGCCGTGCCTGAAGGCTTCGATATCGTCATAGCCACATGGTGGAAGTCCCCCTTTCTTCTCCACCGGCTGCGAGGCAAACATTATATCTATTTTGTCCAGTCCATAGAATCCCGTTTTTTTCCTGAAGAAACTCCAAACCATCATGACAAAAGGGATCTTGCTCTCTGGCAGCACTACTGTGAATCAACCTACAGCTGCAATATCCCTGTCATTACCGAGGCTGGATGGATCCGGGATTATTTACGGGAAAACTACAACAGAACTTCATATCTTGTCAGAAATGGTATCCGCAAAGACCTTTACAACACAAAGGGTAAGTGTATTGCCCCGGTAAAGGGGGGAAAACTGCGTGTCCTGATTGAAGGCCCCGTGGATGTGGGATTCAAAAATGTCCCCCGCTCAATTGAGTTGGCGGAAAAAGCGGGTGCTGATGAAATATGGCTGCTCACATCTTCAGATATAGGAAAATTTCCAGGAGTGGACAGGGTCTTTTCCCGGATACCGATCCATGAAACACCACCGGTGTACAGATCCTGCGATGTCCTGGTCAAACTGAGCTATATCGAAGGAATGTTCGGCCCTCCCCTGGAAATGTTTCACTGCGGCGGCACTGCCATTGTCTATGATGTTACCGGACATGACGAATATATAGTCGACGGGGAAAACAGTTATGTTGTCCCGAAAGACCAGGAAGAAATGGTCGTCCGCCTTCTGCGGAAACTAAAAAATAATATGGCTGAACTGCAGCGTTTAAAACAGGGGGCGATAAAAACTGCTGAAAACTGGGTTGACTGGGAAAAATCCTCTGAGCAATTTTCCCGGGCACTGAAGGCTGTCACTGAAGGAACGGGTACCAGCCGGACTTATCTGAAAAACTGGACAAAGCGGGTGGAGGAGGCTCACCGGACAAGATTTTCAGATAAAATCCTGACACAGTTTCAAAAAAGAGAACAGGGTGAAGAGGGATTTAATTTTCTCCAGGTTTACACCTGGTCGGAAGAAGAAGGCCTTGAAAACGGTACTTTTCAATGGACTCACTGCCCTTCCGGTGAGCAGGTACAACTGGGCATTGAGACGGAAGTACGTGATTTTCCCTTCTGGATACGCATCGATCCCGGGGTACGTATCGGTATTATTGAGATCTTTTCAATCACCGTAACCTCTGTTGAAAACAGCATACTTCTCTACAGTTGTACCACTCCCGAGCAGTTCGACAAGCTCTTTATTACCGGAACATTGAAGAGGATCAACAGCCCTGAAAAGAACCTGTTTCTTTCCACAGGCGACGACCCGCAGCTTATCCTGCCGGCTCTGCAGCAGGGAACAGTTGACAAAAATAAAAAAGTTGCCATAGAAATTGAGTTGAGGGAAACCAGTGTCAGGGAATTCGCAGAAACAACTCAAGGCAGACCACAGGTTTCCCGCTTCAGACGGTTTTTAGCGGGATTACAATAAGGCATGGCTCGCGCGTATTTTTCCGGTCAACTGATGACCAGACAGAGCCTTCTCGGCTGGGTCGCCGTTTTCTGCTCCGCCTTCTGCTTCTACCTGGCCACGGCCATCATCCGCTGGGCGGAACCAAAGACAGATATCGCAACATCCTATTTTGTTTTTGCCAGGTTTCTTCTTGGATTTCTTGTGGTTTCCGGCTCCATGCTGATCAGGAAAGAGTCATTCAGACCAAGAAAATATCATTATCTTATCGGTCGAACACTCACCAATACGATTTCGGTTTTCTGCTTCTACAAAGCGATAGATTTCGGTTCAGTCGCTGAAGCCAATATCCTCAACATGACTTATCCTCTTTTTGTCGCCCTTTTCTCCTGGTTTTTTCTCAAAAACCAGCGGGATCTTTTTGCTCTACTCATTGTCGGAGTCGCCTTCACCGGTGTCTGGATGATCCTCGCTCCCGGAGAGCCGACCACGGTAGGATATAATTACTGGGGTCTGTCTTCCGGCATCATGGCGGCCGGGGCCATGATCTACCTCAATATCAGCCGAAAATACCATGACTCCCAGACCATCCTTCTCTTCATGTTCGGTTTTGGCTCCCTTGGCATGTTTCTCCTCTTTCATAACGCCATCTTTCTACCCACTCCCCTGGAATTCTACTATCTTTTCACCTGTTCAGCTGCGGGCGTGCTGGGCCAGTACCTTCTGACATACGGGTTCAGGTATGTTACCGCCGTGGAAGGATCGATCATTTCCTCAACACGGATTTTACTGGCTGCTCTCATCGGCCCGGTTCTGGTGGCGGATCCACCCCTCACGATGGCAGGCTGGTGCGGAGCTTTACTTATTTTCAGCGCAAATATTGTACTGGCCCTGCGCAGATCTGCATAAAAAACGCCATCACCCTTTTAACAGTCACATTACCACTGTTCTTGGTATTTCACCAAGACCTACTCCAATAAAAGAATAACAGCCCATAAGAAAAATGATAAAGACCAGAAAGGACAGCCCTTTTCTGTACAGGATATTTCTTGAGCAGACAAGAACAGCCCCAAGAATCGGGAAAATCGGAAAGAGATATCTCCCCTGGGCCTGGAAATCCACTGTCCATGAATGGTAAACGGATGCAGTGATTAAAGCTACGGAAAGAACCAGCCCCCAGAGATAAACCGTTCTGATTCTCCAGTCTCCCAGGAAAATCAGGTTGGCGGAAACAAATAGAAAAAAACCGAGAAGCAGCCACCTCAGATTATCGTAAAACACATGGGTTGCCGAAACTGTTGAGTAACCAAACACGCCAAACGCACTTCTAAAGGATTTCTCGAACCAGCGATGAACATTAATAATCTTTGAGAGAGTCACTCCCCTTTCTTTCATGCGCAGGTAAGCATACTGCCTGTTGAGATCAGTTGTCGGATTAAAAAGCGGTTCCGTCAGCTTTACTCTCATGGCCATTATTTTCGCATCCCTTTCGGGACCGTTCACCTTATAATCAAGATACCCCCTTGCCCCTGCACAAACGCCCCCGATAAGCAATATTGCCGTCAGCCGCACAAGAAACCGTTTCGGGTTCAGTTCATGCCGTCTGCTCCAGCAGAAAAACAGCAATGCACCAACAAGAAAAATCACGAACGGATAGTAGTTTTTCTTCAACAGCAGAACCAGACCGAAAAAGAAACCGGCAACCAGACCGTTCCCGAAAGTTTTCCAACGCGGCCGCCCAGTCAGAAACCGTTTCAGCAGTGTCTCAGAACCCGTGAGCTGCCAGGCAGCAATAAAAGCAATGAACAGGGCAAATGCATCAGAGTTACAGTAACTGAAAAGATACCAGACCTGGGAAGAAAGCAGCAGCGGCAACGCCACCAACCGTGATTCCGTATGGATGATGGTAACCAGAAGAACAGTAATAAACAGCAGGATATTGAAAGCCCTCAGTATCCTGAAATCATTGAGTTTCAAATCAGAGAACAGGGACGCAAATTTCCCGGCAAAGAAATAATAAACCTCATGATTATTCAGCCTGGATACCCCGTAGCGGCTGTAGGTACTGCGAATTTTTTCATCTTCAATCCGGGGCACCATCCAGTTATCCATATAATATTTTGATGCTTCAAGATGAACATGCTCATCCGGATGAACATCACGCCGACTTGTTCCCGCCATGACAACCGCCATGGTTACAGCCGCAACCAGCAGCAGGGGAACAAAACGGTACTCCTCCAGAAGAGGCCCGGTATACATCCCCCCGAAACACACAAAAAGAAAAATACCGCCAAGACGTATCAACAGGGTTGTCAGGTTACTTTCAATCCGACCGTCCGGCAGCGTATATTCAAAAAAAGGATCATTCCCGGAAGCATGCACTTCCAGCATATTATCGACTGGAACAGCTTCCTGCACCTGTGGTCCGGGCTGCAGTCCTGAAAAACCACTTTTTCCTCCCAGGGAAATGACGGGAAAACCGCGCTGGGTAATCTCAATTTTTTTTATCCTGCTCACTCCTCTGTATTCCTGCGGATCTATACGCAGTCTGCTGACTTTCCCGAGATCTGTGAGATAAAACTGATACTGCTCTTTTCCCGGTTTTACCAGGACCTCCACATGGTGCTTCTCTGAATATCTTTCTCCTGGCCCGACCCAGTAAATTTTAAAAAGGGTTCTTTTTTCCACCTGAACCTGGAGATCCACATGGGCCCTGTTCACGAAATAAAAGAAATAGCCCGCACAGACCAGCATGGCAATCAGAACCTGAAACCAGCTTATTTTTAATTTCCTCTCCATCCAGTACCTCCCCGGTACTCTTTAACTGCCCGCTGAACATCGTAATTTAAAACAGTGTGACTGGACCAGAAGGTTCAAATCTATTTGCCGTTTCTGTATCATAAGGTGATTAAAATCCAACTCCAGCAGAAAGACCTTCTGCCGGTAAAAATTCAGATAAACAACACCATAATTTGCCCCCAATGATAGTCCGACATCGGAAAAAACTCAAGAACCGGAAAAAAACAACCGGGCAAAGAAATTCAAACAGATGTATAATATACATATGCTCATTATTTTCCTGCTGCCGGCGAAACTCAGCCTGAAAAAACATCTCCCCTGATCCGGCTGAGTTTCATGGGGCATCAGAATTTTTTTTTCTTCCCATATCTTGGAAAAGCCCCAATGGCATAAAAGTTGAAAGGAAAATTTGCAGAACCGGCATCCAGAGAAGTAACCTAACCCTGACGGAGCGGCTTATGGCAAAACGACTGTCCGGAGAAGATGCAAAAAAGTTCCTCCTTTTTCAACACCGCAACAGACTCCTCACAATCATCAGGGAGCATAGCCTCTGTGACCCCGAAGAACAGAACCAGTCCTTTATCTTTCAACAGTGCTGTACTATTCTTGAAGCAGCCTTCGGCTGTCATTTCATCTGGGCCGGAGAGGATTCCTTTGATCTTTATCTTGACATTGACCAATCAGATTTAAACGACACCTCAAACCACCATTGTGTAATCTGGCCTGTGCGCTACAGGCATCATACCTATGGTTTTGTGGCCATGCACTGCTCCAGTGCTATTCATTTTTCCCAACAGGACAGGGAGTTTATTGCCCATGTCATAGATGACGTGGCTCTGGCATTGTTTTCCCAGGAAACCTCCCTGAAATTGAAAATAGAACGGGATTTCAACAAGGAGATAGTTGATACCATTCAGGCCCTGATGGTCACTATAAGCCCTTGCGGTACCATCCTTTCATTCAACAAACGGGCAGAGGATCTCACCGGTTTTCCGGAACACGAAGTCCTTGAAAAATACTGGGTGGATGTTCTGATCAATCCCTTGAAACGCAAGGAGTTTCAACAGTTTTTCTCAAAAGTTCTCAAGGGCACCAAAACAGATATCAATTTCAATGCCCCTCTGCCCCACAGAAACGGCACTGAAAGGCACATAAGCTGGCATGGCTCCATTCGCCATGATATAGAAACAAGCAAGGTCGGCCTGGTCATGCTTGGCATTGATGTGACGGAAACCCTTGAAGCCGATCAACAGATCAATAAACTGACCGCCAGGTGGGAAAAAATATTTATTGCCATTCAGGACCCGGCTCTGGTTGTATCAAACGAAAACATTATCCTGGAAGCCAATCCGGCGACCTGTGCCGCCGCCAGAAAACACAGGGATGAAGTCATAGGAAAAGGGGTTTGCGATATTCTCCACGGTAACTGCCATAACATTGAAAACCAGTGCCCTCTCGAACAATTTATTGGTTACCAGAAAACCCGTATTTCCGAAACGGAACTCAATGGTCTCCACGGAACGTACATGCTCACGGTCAGTCCCCTGCTGGAGGAAAATGGAGAAATCAACGCAACACTTCTTGTGGCAAGAAACCTTACCGAAGAAGAAGTTGTCAGGGCGGAGGCGGTACGAGCTGCCCAGCTTGCAGCCATAGGGGAACTCGCCTCCGGCATCGCCCATGAAATCAACAATCCGATTAACGGCATTATCAATTATGCCCAGATAATCCTTGATGCCCCGAACGACCCGGAATCAGGAAATAACCTCGAAAACATCATCAGTGAGGGCAAGCGGATAGCCCGGATAGTCTCAAACCTGCTCGATTTTGCCAGACAGCGGAAAGAAGTTGTTGCTCCCGTCCCCGTGGAACGCATTATCACCAACAGCCTGCAGCTTGTCGCCCATCTCCTGAAAAAGGACGGTATCAGCTGCGATATTGATATTGATACTTCTCTCCCGCCTCTACTGTGCAATGAACAGCAGCTCCAACAGGTTGTCCTGAACCTGATCAGCAACGCAAGGTACGCTCTGAACAGACGATATGCCCGACCATGTCCGGAAAAACGTATTGAAATCCAGGGACAATATATGCCCGATAATGATTCGCCTTTTCTCAGGCTCACCTTTACCGACTATGGAATCGGCATTCCGCCGGAAATACAGAGCCGGCTCTTTGACCCGTTTTTCTCCACCAAACCTCCCGGTGAAGGCACCGGACTGGGCCTCTCCATCAGCCACGGCCTGATCAGAGATCATGGAGGGCATATCAGGGTGCAATCCACTCCCGGGTACAGAACCCGGTTTACTCTTGACCTGCCGGTGAAGCCATGTTGAGTGCAATACGGAAAAGAGAGATATTGACTACTCTTATTATTCTATGTGAGTTTATTATTTTTACCCTTGTCTTCTTTTCAAAACCTGTCAATCTGCAACCGGATGCGCTCAACGAAAACATAAACAGTCTCTGGCCGATTATTTTTCTGTACGGGGGCGTTCTTCTGACTTTTTTCTACTTTTTCAGACAGGCAGACCGGAACATACTAACACTTCAAACAGACCTGACAGAGCAAAAAGAAACAAATAAAACCCTTAAAAATCAATATGAAGAAACCATTGAAAAACGTATTTTTGAACTCCAGGTAATCAACGGCACCCTGAATCGGGAAATTGCGGAACGTATCCAGGCAGAGGAGGAGATAAGGGAGCTGCAGAAGCAGCTCAGCCTCATTCTCGATTCAGCCGGAGAGGGCATTTTCGGTCTTGATAACCGGGGCAAGGTGATTTTCATGAATCAGGCTGCCTCGGTCATGCTTGGCTGGAAAGTGGAAGAACTGATCGGACAATCACACCATGAACTGGTTCATCACACCCACCCGAACGGTGATAATCACCCCGAAGAAGACTGCCCCATCTATATGGCCTACCGGGACGGTCTCGTTCATTACAATTCCGAAGATGTTTTCTGGTGCAAAAACGGCAGCAGTTTCCCGGTTGAGTATATCAGCACCCCCATACGCGACCGGGGGATGCTGACTGGAGCGGTAGTTGTTTTCCGGGATCTGAATACATTTAACTAGTGTCTGCCCAGAAATGGGCATTTCATTCAAAATCAAGAACCGTTATGAACAGGCACTGACTGGAGAGAATTACCATGAAAGAGTCGGGCATTTCTATTCTTATTGTTGACGACGAAACCAGTCTCCGTAACACCTTTCGCATTTTCCTGGAGCGGGCGGGATATGAAACCGTTATTTCAGTCAGTTCTTTTGATGAAGCTCTTGATGCGGTTGCTACCCGGATTTTTGATCTCATCATTACGGACATCGTTCTGGAAAGTCAGTCCGGAATCGAACTACTTAAAAAATTCAGGGAGATCGGCATTACCTGTCCGGTTATAATCGTCACCGGCTATCCCCATGTGGATACAGCTTCCGATGCCGTAAGACTCGGCGCATTTGATTATATCCCTAAACCGGTAGAAAAAGAAGTCCTGCTGAAAACCACGAGGCTGGCAATTCGCCAGTATCGCCTGGAAAAGGAGAAGCAAAAGGCGGAACAGGCCAGCGAAAAATATCGCAGCTTTCTTGAGACACTTTTCAAAAGTGTCAGTGACAGCATAATCTCCGTGGATAAATATCATACCATCCTCAAAATGAATGAAGCGGCAGTAAAATTTTTCGCCAAAATCCAACCGGATTTGAGAGAAGGCGGAAACCTGCGCTTAATCTGCAGCAACCGTGATCTCTGCCAGCTGACAGATAATGTTACAAGGGTGATGGAAAGCGGAATCGAAATGATCGACCATAGGGTTGAATGTATCCGTGACGGTCCCTGTACTGTACTTTCCATCTGTATTTCCCCCCTCGACGATGGAACGGGAACCCCAGCCGGTGCCGTACTTGTCTTTCGGGACATGTCGGGCAAGGTATCACCCCGTAACCATACAAGAACCCGGTTTCATAAAATGATCGGCAACAGCCCGGTCATGCAGAATATTTATGTGATGCTGGAAAACATTGGCAAGGTGGACACTTCTGTTCTTGTCACGGGGGCAAGCGGAACCGGCAAAGAACTTGCCGTCCATGCCCTGCACAGGGAGAGCAGGAGACGGGACCGTCCCCTGGTCATGATTGACTGTACTGCCATTCCTGAAAATCTCCTGGAAAGCGAACTGTTCGGACATAAAAAAGGATCGTTTACAGGTGCCACTGAAAACAGAAAAGGCAGAATTTTTCAGGCAGAGGGAGGAACTCTTTTTCTCGACGAGATCGGTAATATCTCCACAACAGTTCAGCTGCGACTGCTTCGTTTTCTCCAGGAAAAAACCTTTTACCCGGTTGGGAGTGACAGTGCCGTTCAGGTGGACGTGAGAGTCGTGGCAGCAACCAATGTGAATCTCAGAGAAAAAGTTGAAGCAGGTGAGTTTCGGGAAGATCTCTATTTTCGTTTACGGATTATTGATATCCATATGCCTCCCCTGCGTGACCGTGGAGGTGACATTGTGCTTCTCACAAATCATTTCCTGGAACATTTCTCCGGAAAAATCGGTAAAATATTCACTGGCATATCAGAACAGGCCCTTCGACTGCTTTGTGAATATGACTGGCCCGGCAACGTGCGGGAACTCGAGCATGTTATTGAGCGGGCCTGCGTTCTCTGTCAGGGAACCACCATTTCCACGGAGAACCTGCCTGAAGAAATTACAGGCAAGGGATCACCGGCCCGGAACAGGGAAAATGAAACACCGTTTCAGGTGGACTACCGAAATTCTATCCTGGAAAAAGAACAGGAAACCAGGTCAAAAATCATTGAGGCTCTGAAAAAAGCCGGAGGGAACAAGGCCAAGGCCGCCCGACTCCTGAAAATCGACAGGTCCACTCTTTACAGAAAAATGCATGAACTCCATATCGATATCAACATCTTCACCTTTTGATCGAAAGTGCCCTGCGAGCTACAGAACTGTTGCAACAGTTCTGTGGTATTTTCCATACTTGTGTTGCACACCTCTGGGATTTCCTCCCCGATAGCCCACTTCGTGAACAGCAGAACCGTCTCAGTTTGCCATTTCAAAACATTTTTTCCTCATTACCCGTGAAACTCAGCCGGATTTGAAATGCACCTGTTTCATCAGATTAGTTAGTGTCTGGATACCCGATACATCCACATCCTTTTCCCAGACTGGCATCCCATATGCAGAAAAGCACCCAACACCAGGAGGAAAAATGGAAAACAGGGTACAGGCAGGTCTTTTGCTGCTATTGCTTACAATTATCGGTGTGCTCGGTTACAACGTCTGGTTATGGGAAAATACACCACCTGCGATTGCTTATTCCGAGTTTTTGACGGAACTCAGGGAAAAACAACTCCTTTCCGTTCATCTTACCGGAAATGAAATCAGGGGAAAAGACCGTTTCAATAATCATTTTATCACCTTCTCCCCCGACATCCGCTCCCTCCTTCCACTGTTGTTGAAATCAGACGTCACCATAACTGTTAAAAACCCTGCTACTTCTTCAGAACGCTTCCTCCGCCTCCTTCTGCCTGTCAGTTTTCTCCTCGGGTTCTGGCTCATCTTTTCGAAAAAACAACAAAACGGTCACAGATTCTGGAAAGGAGCGAAGCTCCATATTCACTCGGGTCAAAACAGCACTGAGCCAAAGACATTCAACGATGTTGCGGGAATAGATGAAGCAAGGGAAGAGTTGATGGAGGTTGTCGACTTTCTCCAGCACCACGAAAAATATAACTCTCTCGGTGGACGTATTCCCAGGGGCGTGCTCCTGCAGGGACCTCCGGGAACTGGAAAAACCCTTCTGGCCAGAGCCATTGCTGGAGAGGCCTCGGTTCCCTTCTACTCCATAGGAGGAGCTGATTTTGTAGAAATGTTTGCCGGAGTAGGTGCCTCGCGGGTCAGGGAATTATTCCATCTGGCAAAAAAAAATGCTCCTTCCATTATCTTCATAGATGAAATTGATGCCATCGGAGGAATACGGAGTGGCGGGAATAATGGCTCCCACGAGGAACGGGAACAGACACTGAATGCTTTATTAGTTGAAATGGATGGATTTTCGAGCCAGGAAACAGTCATCGTCATTGGAGCCACCAACAGACCTGACATCCTTGATCCTGCACTCCTGCGGCCCGGAAGATTTGACAGACAACTCACCATTTCCCTGCCAAACCTCCATGGCCGCGTAAAAATCCTTGAGGTCCATGCCCGGAAAATAAGAATATCTCCGGCTCTGAATCTTTCTCTTATCGCCCAGACCATCCCGGGGTTCAGCGGTGCTGATATCGCAAACCTTGTCAACGAGGCAGCTCTTATTGCTGCACGTCGGGAAAAACGTGCCGTTGAAACAGCGGACTTTGAAGAGGCAAAAGATAAGATTCTCATGGGCCTTGAAAGAAAAAACAGTGCCGTCAATGAACAGGAGAGACGAGTGATTGCCTATCATGAGGCCGGCCATGCCCTGGTGGCAAGACTTTTGCCGGGGACGGAAAAACTCCATAAAATCACCATTATTCCACGGGGAAGCGCCCTCGGCCTCACCCAGCAGGTCCCCATCGAGGAACGGTATACCTATTCTCTTGTCTACCTCCTCAATCGCATCAAAATTCTATTGGGAGGCAGGGTCGCTGAAAAAATAATTTTCAACCACTTGTCGACCGGGGCGGCAAATGACATCGCCGCCGCCACCGATCTGGCCTCACGAATTATCTGTGAATGGGGAATGAGCGCCCTGTTTGGCTCCACCGTTTACAGCAGGCAGCATCAGCATTTCCTCGGAGACCATATTGTCCGGGGACAATACAGCGAAAGCACTGCCAGGGAAATTGACCTGGAAATCCGCAGAATTATTGACACCTGCCAGGAAGAAACGGAAGAACTACTGCGATGTAACAACAGCCTGATCCACGAGTTGGCAGAAATTCTGCTGATCAATGAAACCATTGATGCTGAAGAAATGGATATCATCATGGAGTGTCATATGGAAAAAAAGGAGGAGAAACGGCAATGAACAATGTTTTTCTCATGATTGCAGGATGTCTTCTGACCGGACTGTTTTCAGCGCTGCCACTCCCTGCGGCAAACAGACCTGATCCCCCTGAAGCCATTGTCCTGAATACCTTGTCAGAACTGTACCAACCTGTGGTTTTTGATCATTTGAGTCACCAGGATAACTACAACTGCAACACCTGCCACCACCATACAGCAGGGACTGGTGCTGCAACTGATTTCTGCGGAAAATGCCACGACCACTCTCCTCCCCGGCAAGAGCTTTCCTGTGCAGGATGCCACCTTCCCTTGTCACACCCAATCTCCTCCACCGAAGCCGAAAAAATTCCGTTCTACCATATCGATATCCTTTCACTGAAAAGTGCCCTGCACCTGCAATGTATCGGCTGTCACCAGGATGAAGATGGCCCCGATGGCTGTCTGGACTGCCATGCTTTTACCCGGAAAGGAAAAAAACGGTTTCAGATTACGGGCAACGATTCATGACTATTAAGAACAGGATGAAAAATGAATATTTCCAGAAGAATAGCCTTAAAAACCGCACTGGCCGGTATGATCACATCCCTGTTATTCCCATCCCGCAGGGCAGAATCACACCAGATCAAACAATACCAAAATTCCATGGGGGTTCTGGTTGATCTTACCAGATGTATCGGCTGCAGAAGTTGTGAAGCTGCCTGCAACGCCGAACAGAAGCTTCCGCCACCGAAAAAACCTTTCAATGACCTTTCAGTTTACGATGAACGGGAACACAACAGGCGGAGGAGAACTGATGAGACCCGTTACACGGTTGTCAATCGTTTTGAAATCCAGGGCATAGATCATCCACTGTTCAGGAAAGTCCAATGCAACCATTGTCAGGAGCCGGCATGTCTCACCTCCTGCTTTGTCAGCGCCTATACAAAAACACCGGAGGGCGCGGTAATCTATGACCAGAGCGTCTGTGTCGGCTGCAGAACCTGCATGGTAGCCTGCCCCTTTTACATCCCGACCTTCCGCTATTCCAGCGCATTCAATCCTTCCATTGTCAAATGCATCTTCTGTTATGACACAAGATTGAAATATCAAAGACCTCCAGCCTGTGTAGAAGCCTGCCCTATGGGTGCCCTGACATTCGGCAGACGGAAGGAAATGATACAAATTGGACGAAGACGCATTGAAAATAACAGGGGACTCTATGTTGATCATATCTACGGGGAATACGAGGCGGGTGGAACATCGTGGCTTTATATCTCTGACGTTCCCTTTGAGAAAATTGGTTTTGACATGAACATTCCCCATGCGCCGATCCTTGATTCGGTGAAAAATTTCCTGGGATTCGTTCCCATGGTGCTCACTATCTGGCCGGCTCTTTTTGCAGGTTTCCATCTGCTCGCCACCCGCAAAGAAAACCATGAAAGAAAGAAAACACAGGTTGAACGGGAGGAACGGCAATGAAGCATTACTGCTCCGACAACGTGGAACTGCCCATTTCACAATCAGAACGCGAAAACAGTGAGCCATGGAAAATAAAAGAACGAATCCTGCTCGGTCTCACCATCGGTCAATATTGCAGACAGATGATCCGTAATCCCGTGAACTGGTTCCTCTGCATCATTTTTGCGATCGGTATCCCCCTGCTCGGTCAGCGATACCTCTTCGGTCTCGGTGCCGTCACCCATGCTTCCAATGATTATCCATGGGGCCTGGTTCTCGGATTCGGCCTGTTCGGGATGGTTCCTCTTTCAGCCTCCGGGTTTCTGCTCGGCACAACCGTCCATCTTTTCGGCAGAAATGATTTTGCTCCAATAGAGAGACTGGCCCTGCTCAACGGACTGCTCGGCTATTTTTTCGCCGTTGTCTACCTGGAAGTGGACCTGGGAATGCCCTGGCGTCTTCCTTATCCCATGTTTGTTTCCTTTGGAACGGCTGCAGTACTCTTTCTGGTGGCCTGGCATGTGGCCACCTACCTTTCAGTGCAGATTGCTGAAGTTCTCCCTGCTTTCTTTGAATGGCTGGACAGACCCCATTGGACACGGCCCATAACCAGTATCTCCCTCGGACTGACCATCGCAGGAATCATTTTGTCGACCCTGCACCAGGGTGCGTTAGGAGCTCTTTTTACCTATGCACCGACCAAACTCCATCCACTCTGGCTCTCAGTTGAATTCCAGTGGATTCACTTTCTCTGTTCTGCGATTTTTGCCGGGCTTTCCATGGTTATTGTCAGTTCCACCCTGATAATACGAACGATGAACTGGCGCTGTGATACTGTATTTAAAGAAAACCTGGAAACAATCACCCTTGGTCTCGGAAAAGGTGCTTCCTATGCCATGATAACTTATCTTGTCATCAAACTTGTGGCTGTTGCCCATGATAACGAATGGGAATACCTGCTCAGCGGCTGGGGTGCCTATTATCTTTCTGAACTGGGGCTCGGGGTTGTGCTTCCGATGTTCCTCTTTGCAAAAGGTGTACGCGAACATCGAATTCTCCATGTAAGAATCGCCTCTTTTATCACAGTCATTGGAATTATCTGGAACAGACTGAATACATCACTGATCTGTTTCAATTACACTCTTTTTCAGGAAATACCGCACTGGAAGGAGTTCTGGTTGACCATAACTGTTTACGCCCTTTATTTCGTTGTCTACCGATTCATTCTTTACCGCCTGCCAATTGTTTTTACCTGGAAAAACCGGAAGGACCAGGAGGAACCAGTCACCTGGTGATGGCGCAATGAAAATCCAGATTGCAACGAAACAGCCTTCCGCTCTGAAATTTTTCTAATAGCCTCCGGAAACAGATGCAACACAAAGACACAAGTGTCGCATCTGATTCTTATCTCCATGCAACACATCCGGCTTTCTTCCCTACCTGAAACTGTCACCTGCAACGGAACGTCAATAAATTATATTTAATTTCAATATATTACAAATATATATTGTTTTGGCATGGCCAATGCAACCAAAAAAACAAAGCGATTCAGGATCATCCGTCAGGAAAACATAAAACAGGAGGGTATCATGAAATCCATTATCACCACCAGCGAGAAAACAACAGTAAACATATCAGATGAAATTATGGGATTCAGCCTCAAGGTTGGTGCTGTAATCGGGACAGTGATCGGGATATGGGCAATGGCCTGCCTCGTGGCAGGGCTGATAAACAGTGGTCCCACCGGATTGGTAAAAGGTTACATCACAGCAATTACAGGAATATAAAAGGTAAACTGTTCCCCGGGAGACAAAAATGAACACAGGAAAAGTCAAAACCGTACGTGTGGTCATGGCAGGGATGGGCGGTTTCTTCGGACTTTGGGCAATGGCCGCCATAATAGGTGGTCTCAAACAGGTTCACTGGCAGGTGACGGAACTGGTAAGACAGTTGCTGCTCGCCAGCGGAATGATGCAGCCCATCCATACGATGGTTGATTTTTACACCCATATAAAAGGAATTGAGTATATTATCTGCGTTATGTTTTTTGTTGTTTTTCCTCTATTTTACAGTTATGTGAACAAGGAAAAAGACCACATTGTCACACCGGTAAAAAAATAGAGCGCCACAGGCAAAAAAAAACGGCTGTTCCAGAAGGAACAGCCGTTTTTTTGAACAATCAAAGGTATCAGATCATTTTTTATGCTGGGCCCTCATGGACCTGGCAAGCTCCTTGATCTCCCCAAGATCCTTGGTCATTTCATTCCAGCCATACCAGTAGGCATAGTCAGGATTCACGTGGAAAAAGGCCTGATACGCGCGCATCCTGTGCTTCATGTACATCTGCACCAGAACCTGATCGATATAAGAAAGTTTATCCAGATCCTTGTCCCAGTTTGCACCGTTGGTATGCATCATGGTGAGCAGGAACGGATAATTTGCGGGATAACTTGCGGGTTTTTCGATGATTCCGTCTTTATAAAGGGCTGCAATAGTCTCGATGGCCTCGGCCATCAACCGGTCAGCCTTCATCATGATTGAATCACCCATATCAAGCTGTTCTTTGGCGTAAGAGTAGGAGTGACACTGGGCACAGACCTTCAGCATCTTGTCCCGTTCCTTCTGCCAGGATTCCTGATCAAGCTTGGCCATGCGTACAGCCTTGACTGCATCAAGAATCGGGGTAGCCTTCCCGGTTTCCGGGTCGAGAACTCCAAGCGCCTTCAGTATAGTCACCCTGTCCGCGGCGGCCTGCTTGTCATCCGGCAGAGGCAGTCGAACACCTAAAAAACCCCAGGCAGTTTCATTGGCATGATTGCCGTCGGCCATATGACAGGTCTGACAGGTGGGAGCCGGCGCACTTTCCGGCAGGTCACCATTCTGCTTGGCAAACCAGCGCATACCGTGTTTGGAGCTGGACCACATTTCCCACTGGGGATGATCATAACCCATGTGACACTGCTGACAGGAACGGGGGTTAAGTGCTTGTTTCTTAGAGAAAGTATGTCGGGTATGACATTCGTCACAGGAATTGTTCTGGTAGCGATAGCCTTTGTCCAGTTGTTCTTTTTTCTGCGCTTCCGTTCTGATACCCATGTTATGACAGCCACCGCAACCACGGCCGCCTTCAATCAGTTCATCGGGGGCAAGATGAGTTCCCGGAATTGCATTCAGGGTCGTCCAGCCGAAATTATGCTTACCATGGGCAAACTGGTCAAACTGCTCCTCATGGCACTCGGCACACACCTTCTCATCGGGCAGACGTGCCTTTTTATAATCCTGGGCAGTGGAATGATCAGTCCCGTGGCAGGTGGAACAGGTGATATCATTGTCAGCATGTTTACTTGCCTGGAAATCCTTTACCATTCCCGGTGAAACCGCGGTATGACATTCTATGCATTTGTCACCCGCCATTGTGTTGCCAGCCATGAACAGCAGGACTGCACATCCCGCCACAATGCCAAATACGGCTTTTTTCATCGCTTCCTCCTTGTAGATTGTTTTTGATGACGAACAAGATTCTTGATGGAACAACATGAATTTCATCCAACCCAGTGTAGCACAGATTCGTATTATTTAATATTCTTTAGCCAATTTTTTCTTTGATTTATGTCAAATTTTTCAGATTATAGAATGTCAGGCCCTGCAAAGGCTACTCTGTGATATTATTGATGTTTTGTTATCCCTGCCACCATCTTCCCACCGCAACAAGAACAACCCCGAGCACCATGGAGACAAAGACATTTCCGGTTCGCAGGCTGCACAACGCAGTGCAGACCGTTGCCAGCCACCCGCTCCACCCGGAGGAAAGTGCGGCTGGAACAATGAGAGAGAGGAGAATTGTTCCGGGCAGCGCATCCATGAATTTTTTAAACCTGCCCTTCTTCGGGAAGTAATCCGCCAGAATAAGCCCCGATGCACGAAGAAGATAGGTCACCAGGGCGGCAGCAAAGATCGCCAGGTAAACCGCTCTGCTGTTATCCATCTTTATTTTCCTCTCTTTGATCTGAAAATTGCCGGCTGAGGATTGTACCGCCGCAGTCGGGATTTTCATTGGCTTTTTGTGGCCGAGCCATAGATCCCGATCGTGGAGACTTGTCAGTTTTGCGCGGCAGGAACGCGGATGCAAGCGCCCCTCCTGTTCCCCCCACCAGAATATACCACTTCCCCGGAATAATTTTTTCAGTGATTACAGCCAGGAGAACAGTGATCAACCACGGAAGGAAATCCTGCCTGCCGCGCCAGAAACTGAACACAAGGGCCGTAAAAACCGCAACAAAAGCAAAATCGAGACCATATAGTTCAGGGTTACTGATAACCGCACCGAACCTGTGCCCCGTAAGTGTACCGATGCACCAGGCTGACTGCACACACAGGCCGCCGCCCAACAGGAAATAGCTGGTTGTCCGCTCCCTGTGGAACCGGGCCATTGTCATGGCCCAGTTTTCATCGGCCACCAGATGCATGAACAACAGCCTGTGCAGCAGGGACCGACCACGAAAAAGCGGATTAAGGGATGCCCCGATCAGAAGGTAGCGCATGTTGATCACCAGAACAGCCAGGGTCATCTCAAAGAGAGGCAGGGGCGGAACCCACATATCAACCATGACAAACTGAGCGGAACCCGCAAAAACGGAAAGATTCATCAGAAGGAGCTGATACCAGGTCAATCCCTTCTGGGCGGCCATCAATCCCAGTACACTACCGTAAGCTCCGACACTTGCGGCGACCACAAGATTGGCCCTGAAACCGGCCCCAAGCTGACTTAAACGATCATTTTCGGTAATGGAATGTTTTTGGTATGTCTTCATGAATTTTGTTTTACCACCATTGCACCTCCTGATCTTGAACAATATTGCTGGAGGTTCAACACACCGTTTTCCGGTATTGATGCAAAGTAATTCCATACGCTGCCTTGAACCTGCGGGAAAGATGGCTCTGATCGGCAAATCCGGCATCTAAGGCCGAATCAGTCAGGGATTTTTTCTTTTTAATACTCTCTTTTGCCAGCTGCAACCTTCTATGCAGAAGATAGGCGTAAGGGGACATACCGGTGGCTTTCTTAAATACACGCAGGAAATGAAAGCGGGACAGACCAGCTGCAGCGGCAATATCTTCAAGGGATATTTTTTTTTCTGGATTGTCATTTATAAATTCTGTGGCCCGCATGACAGAATCGGGAAAAAATTTTTCTTTGGCCCGCTCATTTTTTTCAATCCCGTGGCGGGCAAGAAAGGCGATCAAAAGAGAGTAAAAAAAAGTCTGCACTCTAAGGGTTTCTTCTTTACCCGAAACTCCAACTTCTGAAAATCTCTCTGCCGCAGCCGGATTTGCATTACCTTGTGGTGACGGGGTCTTAAGTTCCAGCCATGCGGATTTATCCAGCAGATAATGAAATTGCCGAAGCAGAATGCCAAAGGCAGGGTCATTGGTAACCGGTGTTTTAATATAAATCTCCGGTTTTTTCTTACCTCCTCCGGCGCCTGCTTCCTGCATCAATTCCATTGGAATATACAGAATTTTATACTTATAGCCGGCGCCGTCCGCAGAACAGCCATCATGAATATCTCCCGGATTTACTGTGATCAGGCTGCCCGCCTGAGCAAAATAATCCCGGCCATGGCAGAATATTTTCTGTACTCCAGATTCCATTAATCCTAAAGCAAATTCATCATGAAAATGTCTAATAAACTGGAATTTATGAAAACTGGCCTGAAATACAAAGAGCTCCGGAAGAATACTGGCCCTGTAGAAACTTGCCTTCTCTCCACTTCCCCTTATTTTTTCCATTTTTTCCGGAATTTGATTTTACGCTCTGACAGAAGACAGGCCATTCATCGCAGGATACCTTGATAGATGATATTTTTCCTCCAAGACACAGGAAAATGAAAGACAGCAGGATATCAACCATATGTGAATATTACTTATTTTCCTGTGACACGGAGACCGGAGACAATTTTTCAAGATGGCCTGTGTTATTTCTTGACACAACACGCTTCTGTGTTAGGATTTTAATCCATTCAACCGGCGGCAATACAACCTTCAGCCGCGAATCTTCAAATAAACTAAAACCAGGAGAGAAAACAATGGAAAAAGTTATTTTTTTTGCCTTTCGCGGTGATCCCCTCTGTTTTATACATGTGTTGTTAAACAGCCTGGACCTGGATGCCAGGGGACTGGAGGGTAAAATTATTCTTGAAGGCGAAGCTGTAAAACTCGTTCCTGAAATGGCACAGCCGGGTCATTTTCTAAACAGCCTCTATACAAAAGTAAAGGAAAAAGAACTGATTATCGGTGCCTGCAAAGCCTGCTCCAACAAATTGAAAGTGGTTCAGGCAATTGAAGATGAACAGATTGCCCTTATCGGTGAAATGTCCGGCCATCCCGCCATGTCCGAATATATAGGGCGTGGATACAGGATTCTCACCTTTTAAGGTGCCTTGAAAAATTAGAATTTCCGTTCAAAATTAAGGACCAGAGAAGTTATCAAGACCGGCAGGAAAAATCAGACCGCACCGTCATCGAATACACAATATCGTTAATTTGAGGACAAAATGGTGTTGAAAAGGAAATTATTCAAGGTGGCCCAGGTGTACAACCCACCGGGAAACGGTCCCGGAAATATTCCTTTCTGATAAGCATTTCATTGACAACAGCGTCCGGCAAGCTTAGCTGTTTTCTCTATAAGGACCTTAACCGCCCACGAAATGCCTGACGGAGATTCTACACTTTCATGAAATTAATAATTCGAATTCTAATCCCGACTGTTCTTCTTATCGCCTGGAGCGTTTCTCTGAATGCAGGTACAACAGACAGCATAATTAAAAATGCCCGGGCGGATATTGCCCGCCTTGAACAACAGGCTACCGGCCTGACATCATCACGCGCATCAAATGTTCGCAGAATTCTAAAATTAACGACACTGGCTCACAGAAGGCTGGAAAACTCATCAGATCACGGAGACCCGGTCTGGAAAGAAGTCAATCAACGCTTTCTCTCACTGGAGAATCTACTCCTGGGCCTGCTTAACCCCAAAGAAAACACCAAAAACAGTCAACACGTTAAAGCCACTGTTTCAAAAAACACACCGGCACAACCCGGTCATTCAGTTGCTCCCCTGGTCTCCGGACAACGGGTTCAAGTTAAAAAACTTGCCAGAGACATCAATTCTGTGACCGACGGTTTAAGCACATCAGGCCCTTCCATACTCCAGAGCCCGGAAAAGATAAAAGCCTATCAGAAACGGATGAAGCAGTTTGCCAATGCATTGGGCCGTTATCCGCAGACAGATGATCCGGATGTCAGGACTGCTCGAAAAAACTATGCCAGGCTGGTAAAAAAACTCTCGGATGAATTTAAACGCGCCAAAAAGCAACTCACCCAACTTGGAAACGTTCAGGAACGATTGATAACAATCCAGGCAAACAGCCGAAAGTACACTGTCCCTCGCGTTCTCCCGCTTCCTTTCAGTATGGAGCAGGCAGAAACATGGGTTCAGGAGGCATCCAATGCCCGTACAGTAGCTGAACATAACATCAGGGAGTTAAACACAATATCCCGACTTGCCTACTTCCCTGACCGTACCGGCCCCCACCAGCCGGGACACCCCTTTGACGGGAACGATGTCATCCAACTTCTCCGGAACATGGAAAACAATCTTAAATCCGTTGAAAACAACTATAAAACCATGGCTGAGGGACTCAAATACCAAATGTTGCAGATAGAAAAGGATGTTCTGTCCCGCTACCAGGAAAACCCGGACAGTGACAAACGATGGTTGTTCATCAGCGAAGGAAGGGAGAAAGAAATTTTCACCCTGTATGACAAAAGTATGGCAATTGCCCAGTCATCCATTTATCTGGAACGGGCCCTGGGAAGAACTCCGGAACAGGCTCTCGAACTCGTGAAAAAAATAAACCAGGCAAAAAAGGATTTTATAAGAAAACGTGATATTGCACTCGAAACATCAAAACTGCCTCCGGCGAAATCAAAGGACAAAAAGTTACTGGCCATAGCAAAATCCATTGTTGAAAAGAAAAAATACGGTTTTGGCGAACATGGCAGGATCATTTTGACCAGCGACAAAATAGCAGATCGTGAACGTAAGGAAAGTGAAATAAAAATAGATAAAGCTGACATTTCGCTCGGTGGTGATCTTAAGATGTCGGGCACACAGACAACCTGGACATACAGATGGAAAGAATTCCGGTTTGCCGTTCCCCTGAAAGAACCAGGAAGCGACATATGGTATATCTGGTGGATAACAGCAAAAAATTTCTCAGCCGGCGGCCCGCGAACACCCCTCAATCAGTGGATTTCAGGAAAGGCTGACAAGGGAAACCGTATCCTGGCGAAAAACCTGTGACCGGCTCAGGAAATGTCAGGCCTGAATACCCACACTTATCCGGGAACAAGAAAGAGTGAGTGCCGGGTCAACTCCGGGGAAGAAACCATCGCCGCCATTGATTCAGAGTATGCCGTTTACCGCATTTTCCACTATCAGCTGATATTGGGAAGCGGAAAGCATGACAGGGTTGGTTGCAGCGGACGGATCCACTGCAGCCATTTGGCCGATCATTTCAGCCTGCTCTGCTCCAATCCCGATTCCGGCAAGCGTATCCGGAATTCCGATCTGTTTTCTTAAATTCAGCAGCCAGGACATGAACCCGTCAAAATCTGCCTCAACCAGCCCCATGAACCTTGCCAGTCTGCAGATTACAGGTTCAATCTTCTCCCGGTTTGCCTTGAGAACATAAGGCATCAGAATAGCATTCAATGTTCCATGATGGGCATCATAGAGGGCTCCCAGCGGATGTGCCAGGGCATGCATCCCCCCGAGTCCCTTCTGAAAGGCGGTCGCCCCCATACTCGAACAGACAAGCATCTGCATCCGGGCCTCTATATCTGTTCCGTCTGCAACCGCCCTGGGCAGATATTCCTGCACCAGTCGCACTCCTTCCATGGCAATTCCTGCCGCCATGGGATGAAAAAAGGGAGAACAGAGCGGTTCAAGATTATGGGACAGGGCATCCATCCCCGTGGCAGCGGTGAGCAGCGGTGGCAGCCCCACCGTCAACTCCGGATCAAGTATGACTTCTCCGGGAAGCATCTTTGGATGAAATATAATTTTTTTTACATGATGTTCCTGGTCAGTTATGACGGAAGCCCGACCAACCTCCGAACCTGTCCCGGCAGTGGTCGGCACGGCAATAACGGGAACCATGCCGGCCACGTCAACACGTGTCCAGTTATCACCCATATCCTCAAAATCCCACAGGGACCTGTTCTGCCCTGCCATCAGCGCCACAGCCTTCCCGGCGTCAAGGGCGGACCCTCCTCCCATGGCTATTACCCCGTCATGATTGCCGGTTCGAAAAAAATCGACACCGTCCTCTATATTTTCCCCCGTGGGGTTTGACTGTATGGCGGAAAAGACACCACAGGATAATCCCGCTGTCCTGGTATCGGCGATTACCTTCTGCACCATGGGCAGTGAGACGATTCCCGGGTCTGTGACCAGCAGCGGAGAGCGCATCCCCATCGCTCTGCATATTTCAGCCACTTCCTTTATACGCCCCGCACCCACCCGCATGCTGGTGGGATAGTTCCAGTTTACAGTATATTTCAATGGTATCTCCTCTCAGAGTCAGGTTTTAATATGGAACGATTTTGGCCTGGTCAGGGACTCGTAACCCATCAAAGACAGACTGCAGCCGCGTCCTGAATTCTTTATGCCGGTCCAGGCAAGCTGCGGATCAAGATAATCGCAGCGATTGATAAAAAATGTCCCGGTTTCAATCTGCTGCCCCAGGGCGATTCCACTCTCAATATCCGTTGTGAATAGAGCAGCCGTAAGACCAAATTCACTGTCATTCATCAGCCTGACCGCCTCCTCATCGGAATCCACTTTCATTATGCCGATAACAGGCCCGAAACTCTCCTGGATCATTACCCGCATAGTGTGATCTACTCTGCTCAGCACCTGAGGAGCAAGGTATGGGCTGCCGGGGGTATCCGCTCCAAAATCATCCACGGTAATATGGGCGACCGCCCCCTGGCTGATTGCCTCACGCACCTGTTCACGAACAAAATCTGCAGCACTGCCCCGCACCATCGGTCCCAGGGTGGTTTCAAGATCATCAGAACGACCAAATTTAAGCTTTTTCACCCAGTCTACGGTAAGCTCCATGAACTCATCATAAACCGACTTGTGCACATAAAGACGCTCAACAGCACAACAGGACTGGCCTGAATTGAAAAAAGCTCCGTCTATGGCTGTTTCAACGGCATGGGACAGATCCGCATCGCCACGAACATAGGCCGGGTCCTTTCCTCCAAGTTCCAGGCCGGTTCCGATAAAACGACCGGCGACACCGTTCTCCACCATCTTTCCTCCGACAACGGAACCGGTGAAAGCGACATAATTGATCCGGGCATCCCTGATAATCCGCTCCGTATCCTTATGGGTCAAGTGGAGATATTGAAAAACAGATTCGGGTAATCCTGCTTCCACAAACGCCTTATGAAGCCGCTCCGCACAGAGCGGCGTCTGGGTCGAATGCTTGAGAATAACCGTATTTCCAGCCAGAAGTGCGGGAATAACAGCGTTAATCGCCGTCAAGTACGGATAATTCCACGGAGCAATAACGAAAACCACACCAAGCGGTTCACGCTGTATCCAACGCTCAAATCCCGGTTTTTCATCAAGTATGACAGGGGCCAGACCCTGATCTGCCAGATCAATCATGGCAAGTGCTCTTTCCTGAAGTCCCTCGACCTCTCCGGCCGCATAGCGTATCGGCCGACCCATCTGCCAGCAGATTTCTTCTGCAATACCCTCTTTTTCGGCCACAAAATGTTCAACAGCTCTGGTGCAGAGGATCTTTCTCTCGTTCAGAGGAACTCTTTTCCAGGATTGCTGTGCTGCAGCAGCGTTTTCCAGTGCCGTTTCAATGGATTTTTCATCGGCATAGGGACGCTCTATATAGACCGAGCCATCAATGGGACTTACGGTGGTAAATATGTTATTCATCATCCCTCTTTAACAGGAAGAATTCATGTAACTGCTCACAGGGGCAACAACTTGATGAGTAATTACCTTGATGATTCTATTGCCTCTGAAATGCAGTTATTTAAATTTTTCCAAAATATTTCAAATTATTTCAAAATACCTTTCCATCTCCCAGTCGGAAACATGCCTGCGAAATTCCCGTTCCTCCCACTCCCTGGAGGCGGCAAAATGATCCACAAAAGCGTTTCCGAACAGTTCTCTGGCGGCAACAGACTGCTTCAGCCTCCCGGCAGCTTCCCACAGGGTACCGGGCAGAGCCAGTTCCGCACCATGTTCCTGTTCATACGCATTGCCGGTAATTTCCTTTTCCGGCTGCCATTTTTTTTCAATACCGTAGAGGCCGGCACCCAGGGCCGCCGCCATCGCCAGGTACGGGTTGGCATCAGCCGCTCCAAGCCGGTGTTCCACCCGTTGTGATTTTTCACTTCCGGCTATCACTCTCAGGGCTGTCGTCCGGTTCTCCACACCCCAGGTGGCATCCGTCGGTGCCCAGAATCCGGGAATCATCCGCCTGTAGCTGTTTATGGTGGGAGCCATCATACAGAGAAACTCAGGCATCAGTTTCTGCTGCCCGGCGACAAACTGCAACTGGGTATCACTCATGGAGTGACAAACACCATTCTCATAAAATGCTGAACCTGAACCATCTTTTCTACGAAGCGAAAGATGGATATGTCCACTCTGTCCCGGATAATCCGCAGACCATTTTGCCATGAACGTGGCCATAAGACCGTGCTGCTGAGCCAGGACTTTTATAAATGTCTTGAAAAGGGCTGCCTTGTCCGCAGCGTTCATTGCTGTATCGACTGCAATGGCCGCTTCAATGACCCCCGGTCCGGTTTCAGTATGAATTCCCTCAAGGGGAAAATCCATTTTTTCCGAGAGCTCGATCATGGCATGGTACAATCCGGCATGGGTAGAATTGCGGATCATGGAATAACCAAACCAGCCTGGCGTTATCGGCGTCAGGTTCCTGAAATTCTTTTCACGGACGGAATCGGGTGTCTCATCAAAAATAAAAAACTCATACTCAAGGGCTCCAAATGGATCAAACCCCATGCTTTCAGCTTTTTCTATCACTCTCCTGAGGGTTGCACGTGGACAGACTGACTCAGCTTCTCCCGCAAACTCGGCCAGAAAGAGAAGCATCCCGTCTTCAGTGGGCACCTCCCGGCAACTTCCGGGAAGGATTCTCACCGGGGCATCGGGATACCCGGTATGCCAGCCTGTATAAGTCACATTGTCATAGAGCTGATCCTTCACATCCCAACCCAGAACAACATCACAGAAGGCAAACCCATAATCGAGTGAGGAAAAAAACTTCTCCCGGCTCATATATTTACCTCGCATGACACCGTCAATATCAAAAAGACCGACTTTAACATGGGTTAAACCACGTTCTTCGACAATCTGTTTGGCCTCAGCGGTTGTCGTCACATTTCCAGGTTCCATGGGCTTCTCCAAGTATCCTTGAAAATTATAGTGCTTGAAAAATAAGAGTATACCATATGGGAAAAATCGAGACAAACTGCCCTGAACAATAGGCCTGAATTATCGAACAGAGGGAAGAACAAAATTATTTCTCGTGATTTTCAACAAAAGAAAGTGTATTGAAGAGTACCTTGAAAAATGAGATTTTTTGTTCGTGGTGCTATAAAAAAACCTCCTCAAAGGGTTAATAACCCGGTGTTTTTATTACTTTTGCAACAGCTGATTTCAAACCCGGAGATGTGCCTGTTTTGATTGTCTTGAACTCCCTGTTTCCGATTTTTACTCTTCTCCTGCTCGGCAGCCTGCTGAAACGGCAGGGAATAACAGATACGGTTTTTCTGAAAACCGCTGACAGACTCATTTATTATATTTTTTTTCCCATCATGCTGTTCTGGAAAATTGGTGGAGCATCCCTGGAAAACGGCATCAACTTGAGCTTCTGCCTGGCCACCCTCTGTACCTTTCTCACTATGTTCGCACTCAGTACCATTGTGATCAGGATTTTCAACATCAACTCTTTTCAGGCAGGATCCTTTTCCCAGGGCTGCTACAGGTTCAACACCTATATCGGCGTTGCGGTTGTTCTCAACAGCCTGGGCGGTGAAGGAATACAATATTTTGGTATTGTAATCGGTTTCATAATCCCCCTGGTAAACGTGTTCGCCGTTTCCACTCTTATCTGGTTTTCAGGAAAAGAAATGGCACCGGGAAACAGGCTGAGATTTGCCGGCAGGGCTCTTATCTCCAACCCTCTTATACTCGGTTGTCTTGCCGGTATTTTTTATGCCCGTATTGTCGGCAGATTCCCTCTATTTATTAATAATTCTCTCAGCCTGGCATCAATGGCGGCACTGCCCCTTGCCCTGATTTCCATTGGCGGATCACTCACTTTCCGCTCCGTCCGGAAAAATACGGGTCTCTCTTTTCTTTCGGCAATCCTCAAGGTAATGGTACTGCCTCTGACTGGTCTCTTCTATTTCTCCCTGTTCAAAGTGACAGGTGTTCCCTTCAAGGTTGGGATACTGTTTTTTTCCCTGCCGGCATCAACCGCCATTTATGTTCTCTCCTCACAGATGAACAGTGATACGGAGCTGGCTTCAGCGGTGATTCTGGTCTCCACCCTGCTTTCTTTTCTCTCTCTTTCCATTGCTCTTCTCATCTAGTGTCCCGTCAACGATGAAATGTGACGTGACACTAGCGCCTGCCCATAAATGGCCCTTTCATTCAAAACCAAGGACCATGAAAACAAAAACAACCACTGAACCTGCCATTTGCAGGATTCAAACCTGAAAAGAACCGACAGCCCCTTCCTCAGAATTACTGTGTTTTTTCCCTGAAAAGAGTAAAATATTCCTCGACTTCCGGAATCCGCCCGAACATGCCGCTTATGGCAGTCAGTTCTGTAGACGCAAGATAGACCTGCGCTCCATCCCCCAGCCTGTTGTCAAAATTCCGGGTGGAGGTGGAGATCACAGTAGCACCCGGCCGTACCCTGGCCTGATTTCCCATGCATAAACTGCATCCCGGTATTTCAACCCGGCAACCGGCTTTGGCGTAGACACTGAGACCTCCCTCTTTCTGGATAGTATCTCGGTCGAGTCTGGTGGAAGGAGCAACCCATATCCTGCTCTCAGCATAACCATCCTCCAGAAAACGGGCAGCCGCTCTGAGATGGCTGAGATGGGTCATGCAGGAACCGATAAAAGCTTCTTCAATTGCGGTTCCCGCAACCTCACTCAAGACCCGGACATCGTCAGGATCATTCGGGCAGGCAAGAATCGGTTCTGTTATCGTATCGAGGTCTATCTCCAGGACATGACGGTACACAGCGTTCCCGTCCCGCTGAAGCAGGCCAGGTTTGGCCAGCCATTGTTTCATGGCCTCTATTCTTCCGACAAGAGCCTGACTGTCCTCATATCCCTCAGCAAGAAGCTGCTCAAGAACACGGACATTAGCTTCAACATTCTCCACTACCCGCTCCAGTGGCAGGGCAAGGGCACAGGCAGCTGCGCTTCGTTCGGCCGAAGCATCGCTTAACTCAAAGGCCTCCTCCACCGTCAGATCGTCGATCCCTTCAATTTCCAGAACAGTTCCGGCAAAAATATTTTTTTTCCCCTTTTTTTCCACGGTGAGCAATCCCCTGCGAATTGCCTCCAGGGGGATGGAGTTCACCATATCCCTGACGGTAATACCGGCTCTTCGGGTTCCTGTAAAACGAACCAGAACTGAGTCCGGCATCTCCAGGGGCATAAAGCCCAGGGCACCTGCAAAGGCTACAAGACCGGACCCGGCCGGAAAGGAAATACCTAAGGGAAATCTGGTATGGGAATCACCCCCTGTGCCCACACAGTCGGGAACAAGCATCTTATTCAACCAGGAATGAATCACTCCGTCCCCCGGCTTAAGGGCCAGACCACCGCAGCTTTTAACTGTTTCCGTCATGGTTTCCCACCGTCCAAGATCAGCAGCCTTGGGATAGGCTGCTGTATGGCAGAACGACTGCATAAAAAGATCAGTCTTAAAACGCAGACAGGCAAGCTCGGCAATCTCCTGCATGGTCATGGGCCCCGTTGTATCCTGGGAACCGACAGTGGTTATTTTCGGCTGGCAGACAGTACCAGGCAGAACCCCCGCCAGCCCACAGGCCCGACCTACCATTTTCTGAGCCAGGGTATAAGGCTGTTCAACCGCAGGCACTAGATTTTCCACTTCACTGAATTCAGGTTCCTTCACCCCAAGATAGCTGCATGCCTGCCGTGTCAGGCTGCGGCCGATGATCAGATTGAGACGCCCCCCCGCCCGATACTCATCAAGCAATGTTACGGGTGGAGTTGCAACCTCAATTTCCCGGCCATCCTTCACATTCATCTGCCAGGTCCGAAGATCAAGAACCACTTCATCTCCTGTCTGCAGTGCAGCCACATTACATTCAAGAGGAAGTACACCTGCATCCCTGGCCGTGGCATAAAAAATCGGAGCAATAATTCCTCCAAGAACAATTCCACCCGTCCTCTTGTTAGGAATATAATTCATATCCTCACCTATATACCAGACGAGGGAATTAATGGCCGACTTCCTTGACGAACCGGTCCCCACTACGTCCCCCGCAAAGGCGACTTGACGTTTTTCGGCACGAAATTTTGCAATGGTTTCAATCCCGTCCGGAAACCGGGTCTTACCGAAAAAAGTGGCATGCAGTGGAATATCGGCTCTGGACTGAGCCTGGTTTCCCGGTGAAAAGTCATCGGTGTTGATCTCTCCTTCCACCTTGTAGACAGTAAATTCAATTTTCTCCGGCAGTGATTTCTCTGCGAAAAACCAGTCTGCCGCAGCCCACGATTCCAGCACAGCCATGGCATGAACATTATCCTCCACCAGTGCTGTCACCTGATCAAAGGCCTCGTACACTTTAATTGTCCCTTTAAGTCCAGATGCCGCAATATCAGCCAACTCAGTGTCCAGAAGCCGAATAAGGGCTGCGACATTATACCCCCCTTCCATGACACCAAGCATCTCTACTGCCTTTTTCGGTGAAACCGCCATGGCCGACCGCCGGCCGAAAGCCACTTCCTCAAGCCAGAATGCCTTTTCCTTCGCTGACTTGCTGACCCCCGGTTCCACTCTTGTCTCCAGAAGATCCAGGAGAAAATCACTCTCTTTATGACCTGCTTCAAGGAGGATAGTCAGCTCCTGCACCTGTCTTGGAGTCAACGGCAGGGGAGGGATACCCGCTTCACTTCGCTTTTTCATCTCTTTTCGATACTGTTCAATCATAATTTCCTCTCTCAAACTCATAAAAATGGCTGATGCTGAAAGAATCATCTGCCGCCTTGCGGATCATCCTCCGGCAGTTCCGTTAAAACAACGATCTTGCAAAAGGCACATCAGCGGGTTTTCGCTCAAGTGCAGCAGCAACTTCCACCACCATCTGTACCAGTTCCTCATTACTTTGTGCAATGGAACCATCGGGTCGATGGAGATTATTCTCGAAGCCGACTCTGACATGACCTCCCAGTTTCATCGCCTCTTGAATAACCCGATGTTCATTGACACCAAAACCACAGGCCATCCATCTGTTTTTCCCACTCAGTGGTGCCAGAAATTGTTCAAGCGAATATACTGCGTCCTCTTCTTCCCGGTAACTGCCTACAACAAAAAGCAGAAAATGATTCTCTCCCGGCAATATCCCCTGTCTGCAGAAATTTTCATAAAGATACACTTCACGGGGACTGTACAGAATGAACTGAATCCGGGTTCCATTGAAAAAAAGTGAATAAAAAAAATCCTTCACACGGTCAATACAGCGGGAATCTCCCAGAAACTCACGAAGTCCAATTGAAAGGCAATGAGGGGCGAGGCGGCCCATCAGCTCGATCTGTTCGTCTGGTCCGTACATTCCCGCCGCCTCGGAAGAAACCTGGATCAGCATTGTCTCCCCCACCGCAGCCTCCACCTCTGTCATGGCACGACGATAGAGTCCGGGATCAAGACTGTGTCTCCCCTGTCTGTCCCGAACGTGAAGATGGAACATCGCGGCCCCGGCTTCAGTACAGGCAGCCGCAGTTTTAGCAAGTTCAAGGGGAGTAAGGGGCAGAGCGCCATGGTCCTGCCTTGTCCTGCGGGCGCCGTTAGGAGCAACACCTATGAGCAGCTCTTTCACCGGTACTATTCCCCGTACACTATTCCGGCAGCAATACCAAGCTCAGGGGTAACGCTGTAAAAGCCCAGTTCAGGAAACGCTCCTCCGGCTGTCATATGGGCAGCAGCTCCCGCTATCCAGGTGTGCAGCTCCATGGAACCGATCCCCGCTTCGGCCACAAGTCTCTTTTGATCCCATTGATCAAACTCCTCCAGACTGCCCGAGGTCAGTATATCCAGGAAACGACGATCCGCCTCTTCATTAAGATGCATCTGAGCGGCAGTCCGTTCACCCCTGGCAATCATCTCGGCACCCTCCCGGTGCATGACATCAAGACGATGCAGCCATTCCTCACGGGAAAGGGAGGCTGGATCTTTCCCCCCCGACATCTGCCAGGCGGTTACATTCTTTTCACCCTCTCCCGGAACTGGATAATATCGAGTGGGATGATGAGACATCCCGCCTGAAGACAGAAAAAGAACTCTCCGGTCCAGTTTTGAGACAAAACGCCCCACCGCTTCACCAAGGAGCCGAGAGCGGGAAAACGGAACAAAAGGTGAGGTTATACAATTAATAAATACCGGAACAACCGGCCGGACATCCAGGCCGCCCAGCATGATATGGATTGTCTGGGAGAAAGCATGATCAACGGTCATCCGGTAAGAAACAGCGGGATCGATATTGTTTTCCCGCAGGGCAGTAACCATTCTTTCCGCAATTTCTCCCGGCACATTGAGCGGGCCTGAAAACCCCCCAATATCCTCCTCCGCCTCAGCCCGCAAACCAACACAGAAAGCCGGCATATTATCCATGAAAAATCCGTTGAAATGGTCGGACCCGAAGGCAATGACCAGCTCCGGATCAAAGCTCCGTATGGTCTCTGCACTTTTTTTAAATGTTCGCTGCAGTTTTTGCCAGTCTTCCGGTTCCTTTGTGAAACAGTAGAGCAAAGGACTGTGAGAACTGCAGATCAACCTGGTTTTCATTGCTGTTTTCTCCTTTTCCTCAACTCAATCCAGCCTCCAGGCTCCCAGTTCCTTTTCTTCCATAACTACGTCATTATACTGACTGCCTAAGGATTCTATTGTGATTTCCATGGGCCCGCCGGTGACAAGGAGATTGGCATGATGAATTGATTTCCTGTTTTTTCCCGGCTGAAAGGCTGTTCCGCATGAAATAATATCACCGGGGAAAAGGGTCTGGAACTGGCTGATAAAACTGACAAGCTCCGCCACCCTGTAATTATAGTAACGGGTACTGTCTTCGGCAACCAGTTCCCCGGCGACCCGACAGCTCACCCTGAGATTATCAGGATCTTTCACCTCATCTCTGGTCACCAGCCAGGGACCCAGTACTCCAAAATGATCTGTTCCCTTGTAGCGGCCGGCATAGGAAAGATGCTGCTCCCTTTTCTCGATACGGTCCGGATCGTCAGCGGCGGCATAAAGAGCCTGATAATGAAAAAGATCCTCCGCCCGCATACCATTGCCGGTAATATCATTAAAAATGGAGTAGCCATATACATATTCGTCAACATCCACTGCGTCCACGTCTTTTGCCTTTTTCCCTATGATAACAGCCAGTTCAGGCTCAGGATGAACGCTGCCGTAATAGCTGCGGATTTTGACGGTTTCCCGGTGTCCCACAAGACAGGACGATGGTTTCAGAAAAAAGGCGGGATGATCCGGGGCCGAAATCTTTCTCTCGTTGCTGGCGGAATTGTTCAGCGCAACACCACAGATTTTTCCGGGGGAGGGAACAGGTGGCAGAAAAGAAATCTCTTCTGAAGAAACAACGGCTTCTTCGTTGCAGGTTGAAAGTGCGCGAAGCGCCAGGTCTTTTCCTCCTTCTGCCAGGCAGATAAACTCAACCATGGAGGAAGGAATGTTTTTTTCATCCGCAAGAGCCAGACCAATATCGACTATCTCCATCCGGTCGTTGACCACTCCGAGCCGCTGTTTTTCCGCGATCATGAAACTGACCAGTTTCATACAATGACTCCTTTTCTGATTTTTAGAGGTGGCACAGAAAGAAATGACATCCCGGAACAAAAGTTTAAGACAAGTCGCACCGGGTGTCAAACATGGGAGGTTCCAGCGAAGAACAGAAGGAATGATAACCTTCGACTATTCTCCCGGGAAAATTATGGGGAAGAGATTATTTCTTGAAGATTTGTGATGCATTCTCACCAATTCCTTGGCCCGGTCCACATCTTTTATCCGCACTGCTTCATAGAGATCGTGATGTTCCTTTTTGATCTCAAGAATACGGTTCATTCTCAAATCCTCGGTCCGGAAGCGAAGAAAGATTTTCTGACAGATATCCCTGTAACGGTCTGAAAGAATATCATTTTCAGCCATATCAATAATAGCTGCATGGAAGGCGGTATCAAGGATAAAAAGTTTTCTATCGACATGATTAGATATTGCCTTTTCATAATCAAGTTTTCGCTCCCTGACATTCTGAATTTTTCCTTCGGTCATGTTTCTGATTGCTTTACCAAGAAACCCAACCTCAAGAATTTCTCTGATTTCAAAGAGATTCTGTGCCTCTTTGCGTGTCAGTTTATGAACGGAATAACCCTGGTTCGGAACAAAATCCAGATACCCCTCCTGGGCAAGAATGCTGAGGGCGTTATTCACCGGTGTTCTGCTGACACCAAGCTGTTTGGCCAGATCTATGAAAACAAGTCTCTGCCCGGGAACAATTTCATAATTGAGCATCAGCTCTATTATCCGCTGATACACCTTCAAGGTAAGATTGCTGTGTTTTTTCAATTCAATATTCTCATTCATATTACATAACATCTTGACTGCCTGTTCCAGGCAGAAAAATACTGATTTTATCTCAACGCATTATGATATATTTCCTGAATCCTGCACTCCAGAGACAATAAAAACACGCAGTTATTAACCCTGTGAGCAGTGACGATTTAGGTTTTATTCTATTCAGGGAACTCTGTCAACTAAACATCAGCCCTGCAGGCCAGTGGAAAAGCGAAAAAGAATCGCCCGACCGGTCACACATACTTATCTGAGAATCCTTCCCAGCTGGCCTTGACACCAAATTTACATGCAATATAGTATACAGTAACTGTTTCTCATCGGACTGCCTTTTGGTATTCACATGAAATACCATCTAAATCCTGCACTTCAGCACCATTGAGGCCTCGCATTTTCAGCTGGCAGGTGTATCCTCATGGCCAATCGGCTGAATTCAGGCAGTCAATAAAGGAGACTTGATACTGATGAACCCCCTGAAAGTAAGTTCGGTTGCCCATAAAAATATATTGGATCACCTTAAGACAAGGGAAAACTCACCCGTCAGGATTTTCCTGAAAATGGGCGGCTGCGGCATGCGCTCTTTCGGGCTCGCCTTTGAAGAAGCCCTCTCCAGTGACACCGTCATTGAACTGGATGGCATTAAATATGTCATTGACCGCATTCTCCTAAAAAAGTATGGACCTATCTCCATTGAAAGTGACGGTTTCAGTTTCCGCCTGAGCGGCAATGGAATCCATCCACCTCTGGGCTGCGGCACCTGTGGCTATGGCTGCGGAACCCGGGGCGGCAGCAGATGTTCAGGGGTCTGTGCCACCTGCGAAAACCCGTGTCCGACAGGTCAGCGAATCAGAAACAGAAGAAAAAATCGTTTGAATTAGCACAGATGCCCCCAACGTCTCATTATTACATGCAATCCAGGATTCCTGTTTTTCACTGCAGCTGGTTGTCGACCCTTTAAGGCTGGAATTCAACCAAAAAAACATTGACAGCCCAGGGATTTCGTGTAAAACTGGAGCTGATTTCTTGCGTTTCTTTTGCAGTGGATATGTGTATGCAGCTCAATTGCATGTAATTTTTCATACAGATGATATAGTGGGCGACTCAACATGCATTTAACAGCATGCCTTCTGTAATTTTTCCCAGAGGAGATAAGTATCGATGAAACCAATCAAAACAAAAGACAAAACAGTCTTGAGATCCCTTGGCCTCGGCGGTTACTTCGGTGGCGGAGCTGAAGGTATGGTCGATGTCAAAGACGGTAAGATTGTCCGTATCCGGCCCATGCGGTACGGCTGGAAATACAAAAAGGAAGATGTTCGCCAGTGGAAAATGGAGCGTAACGGTAAAACCATCGAGCCCACCTGGAAATCACTTCCCGGTCCATTCTCCCTCGCCTACAAGAAACGGGTCTACTCCCCCAATCGTATCCAGTTCCCCATGAAACGGGTGGACTGGGATCCAAACGGCGAAAGGAACACGCAGAATCGCGGTAAATCGAAATATGTCCGAATCTCCTGGGACGAGGCAACCAAACTGATTGCCGATGAAATCAGGCGGGTTCATAAAAAATACGGCTATAACGCCATCCTTATGCAGGGTGACGGCCACGGGGAATGCAAAACCATAAATACACCCCACGGCCATCCAGGTGTACTGCTGGAATACCTTGGCGGTTTTACCCTGCAGGTGAGAAACCCCGACAGCTGGGAAGGCTGGTACTGGGGAGCTAAGCATGTCTGGGGCCAGGGTGCCCAGGGCATCATGTACCCGGCGGCAAATATTGTCAAGGATACTATTGAACATTCGGATATGGTCCTTTTCTGGGGCTGTGATCCGGAAACCACTCCCTGGGGTTTCGTCGGCCAGTTTGCCAGCCGTCTCTGCTATTATTTCACGGAAGTCGGAATCAAGCAGGTCTATATCTGCCCGGACTGCAACTACGGTGCTGCCATCCATGCTGACAAATGGATTCCGGTCCTGCCCAACACCGATGCGGCCCTCCAGCTGGCCATAATTTACATGTGGCTCACGGAAGGCACCTATGACAAGGAATATGTCAAAACCCATACCGTCGGCATGGACAAGGTGGCCGACTATGTTCTCGGCAAGGAAGACGATGTGCCGAAGACTCCTGAATGGGCTTCTGAAAAATGCGGTGTCCCGGTCTGGACTATCAAGGCCCTGGCTCGCGAATTCGCAGAGAAAACCACCTCAATTGCCCACTATTTCGGTGGCGGTTTCATCCGCGGGCCATTCTCCCATGAACCCGCCCGTCTCGAGTGTATTCTTCTCGGGATGCAGGGTCTTGGCGGCCCCGGTGTTCACCAGCACCAGTTCACCTATTTCGGACTGCCGAGAGCAGAAGGACTGGGTGGAACCTTCTTCTGGAATCCAGAGATTGAAGAACGACTGGCCCTGCCTGTTCTCAGTGCCGTTTCGGCATGGCAACAGCAGGTTATCCCCAAGACTCTCATCCAGAATGCAATACTCTCTGATGAACCGATCACCTTCAGGGGAACGGGTGCCCAGAATGCCCTGGTCCATGACCAGTTTGAGCACTACGTCTTCCCCATTGAAGAAGAGAAAAAAGGTTCAAGAATTCATATGATCTGGGCGGACAGCCCCTGCAGAATCACCTGCTGGAACTACGGCCATGAAACTGAACTGGCCATGCAGAGTCCGGAAATTGAATGTATCGTCGTCCAGCACCCATGGTTTGAAAACGACTGCATTTATGGTGATATCATCCTTCCTGCCAACACTTACATGGAAGTTGACGATATCGTCACCAATATCCGACAGGGTACCATGCAGCCCAATATCATGATCACCGAAAAAGCGATCGAGCCGATCGGAGAATCCAAAAGTGATGCTGAATGTGTCCGTGAAGTCGCCAAGCAGTTTGAAGGAATGTATGACCAGATGACCGATGGCAAAACCACCGAAGACCTGCAGAAGGCAATCTGGGGGTATATGGGCGGCGAAAAACTGGTTTCCTGGGAACAGCTCAAAGAGAAAAGTTACTGGATCTATAATACCGCCCCGGACTGGGAAGATGATCCTCCGGGATTCAGGGAATTCTACAATGATCCGGAGAAGCATAAACTCAATACTCCAACGGGCAAACTGGAGTTCTACTCCGAGGCCCTGGCCAAAGCCTACCCGGATGATAAGGAACGCGGCCCGATTCCTCGCTGGGTCGAAAAGAGCCATAACCACGACGAAAGGCTTTCAAGCCATCGGGCGAAAATGTTTCCTCTTCTCATCATGTCCAACCACGGACGATGGCGTGTTCATGCCCAGTGTGACGATATCACCTGGACCCGTGAAACCCCGACCATGAAGGTCACCGGTCCTGACGGATACAAATACGAACCATGCTGGATGCACCCGACAGAAGCAGAAAAACGGGGCATCAAGAACGGTGATATTGTCAAGGTTTTCAATGAACGCGGTATCGTGCTGGCAGGCGCCTACGTGACGGAACGTGTCCGTCCGGGTGTCACCTATGTGGACCATGGAGCAAGACATGATCCCATCAAAACTGGTGAGATTGAACGTGGTGGTGCCATAAACACAATCACGCCTGGAGCCATTACTTCAGAAAACTGCGTGGGTCAGATCGGTGGCGGCTACCTGGTCGAAGTCCAGAAAGTCAGCGGAGAAGAGATGGACCAGTGGAGAAGAGATTACCCGGAAGCATTTGCAAGAAAATATGACCCGGCAGCAGGGCTTCGTTTTGATGCCTGGATTGTTGATGGAGGTGATAAATAATGAAAGTTTTTACTGTAGATCTGTCCATTTGTAATGGTTGCTACTGCTGCCAGATTGCCTGCAAAGATGAACATGTTGCCAATGACTGGACCCCCTACGCCAAACCTCAGCCGGATACAGGGCAGTTCTGGATCGGCCTGACGGAAAAGGTCAGGGGACATGTTCCACACGTGAAGGTTACTTATACACCTTTCATGTGTAACCATTGTGACGACGCTCCCTGTATCGCAGACTGCAAGGCAGATGCGATCTACAAGCGTGATGACGGCCTGGTCATTATCGACCCGGTAAAATGCATAGGCTGTAAAATATGCGCGGATACCTGCCCCCATAACTCCATCTATTTCAACGAACAGCTCAATATCGCCCAGAAGTGCACCGGCTGTACTCATCTGCTCGATAATGATGATGAATGGACGGTTCCCCGCTGTGTTGACCAGTGTCCCACCGAGGCTCTACGCTTCGGCGAAGAAGAGGAGTTTGCCGACTTTATCAGGGACGCTGAACTTCTCAACCCGGGAGCCGGAACAAAATCCAGGGTATACTACAAGGGATTGCCTAAAAAATTTGTCGCGGGAACCCTCTATGATCCTTCTGTCCAGGAAGTCATTATCGGTGCTACCTGCACGTTAAAGGATAATGACAGCGGAGAGACGTTCACAGAAACAACCAATAATTTCGGAGATTTCTGGATTGACGGACTCGGAGACGACAGGACCTACACTCTAACTCTGGAAAAAGATGGTGTCTCAAAGGTCATTGAAAATATCACAACTGATATTGATCGTGGTCTCGGCGATATCCCGATGGATATGAGCAACTGATTGTAAAAACAGCTGTCTCGGCAGATAAAAAACCCCGCATGCTGAATGCATACGGGGTTTTTTTATTGACTCATTTTTCAAACGCAATCGCGAGTTACCGTGACTGATTCAAGCAATCATTGGATATCGACCAACTCAACCTCATATGTCAGGTCAAGGCCAGCCAGGGGATGGTTGCCGTCCAGCGTAACTGTTTTCTCATCCAGGGCATTCACCACAAAATTAACCCGCTCCCCATCCCTGTTCTGGTACTGAATAGTTCTGCCGACTTTCAATTCCACATCATCCGGTATTTTCTCCCGTTCAAGGCGCAGCACAAGCTCTTTATTGTACTCCCCGTATCCGTCACGCGGTGAAAGAACGATGCTTTTACTTTCCCCTTTTTTCATGTTGATGATATTTTCTTCCAGACCTTTGAGCAGCTTTCCTTCACCCAGGGTGAATTTCAGTTTATTCTTTTTCCCAGTCTCTCCAACAACACTGCCATCGTCAAGCCTGATTATAAATTCTATGGTTACAGTGGATCCCGGCTTTGCCGTTTTCATTATATTTTCCTCCAAATGGTGACTGAACGGGGGTTCTAAACCGGTGCCCGTTCATAAATCTGAAATTGGCGAAATCATACTGCATCAAAGCAGTTTGTCCACTGGTCTCCTTTCCGGGACAACGACTTCAAAATCTCCATTTTTCACATAATCCTCGCTGACATACAGGTTACAATAACAGCTCCCGTATTCCCGCAAATCCTGCTCACGGTATTCACAGGGGCAGATAATATCCCTGTCTCTGTCATAATCACCGGATGCAAGGCGACAGGGACAGGCCATATAACCATAGCGCTCCCTGTTACTCAGCAGGCCTTTTAACAGATCGATGGTCAATTCCCTGTTCCTGTTTAAAAAATATCCTTTCTTTTCCTGAATATTTTTTAAATCTTCCAAAAGATTTTCAGCCGTCATCATACAGCCAGTGCCTCCCGGATTTCCTTTTCTCTGTAACCGACAATAACCTTGTCATCCACTCGCAAAGTCGGAAAAGAGCATCTCCTGTTATACTTTCTGATCTCTTCTATCATCTCCCTTCGCTCTTTCCCCCGCAGAAGGTCCACATCCACATATTCAAAACTGATACCTTCAGTTTCAAACATTTTTTTAATTGCACGGCAATGACTGCAGGTTGTCAATGCATACAATTTTATTGCCCGGTTTTCAGCCATTTTTTACTCACATGATAAAAGTGCCTTGAAGAATTGATGTTTTCATTCGAACTCAAGAAATAAAGAGAATAAAATCCTCTACATATCAATCAGATGAAAGTATTTTTCATTTTCCTGTACAGCAGAGATCGGACGAAAATTTTTCGCAGCAGCCATCAGTTTTTGGGAGGAACCACTGTCACAGGGATTCCGGCCTGTTTGAGAATATTTTTGGTCTTACTGCCCACTGCTGTTTTTGAAAACACGGTTTTATGTGCACCAAGCACAATAAGATCACACTCATTTTCCCGGGCATGCTTCAGAATTTCCTCTTCCACGTCACCATCGCTGATGATTATTTCCCTTGACTGAAAATCACATTCATTCTCATCAATACCACTGCTGTTGCAGAACTTTGTCAATGCTTCCCTTACAACAACATTTGTAGATTTTTTACCCAGCAGTGAACGACGGACATTCGTCTCCTGAGAATGAACCATATCTTCCCATTGGTGTTTACCAAGCAGGGTTTTCAAACGCCCATCCAGATTTTCGGGGAGAGGTTCAATGACATGCAGCAGGTATATGGTAGCCTTAAACCGTGTGGCCAGAGCAAGGGTAAAATCATAAGCCGCCTGACAGTTTTCCGTAAGATCTGTTGCAAAAAGAATTGATTGAATCGGTTGTAACATTTTTCTCTCCCATTATTTATATACTGATATGAACGTAAACTTACAGACTCCGCGGATTTTTGCAGGCTCTTCCGGTCGCTTTCAGCCACCTGTGCGAACAAAAGAAACCGAAAAAAGCAGGGGGGCCTGTGAGTAATACCATAGGATCACCATCCAGAAATATACCTCTTCTTTCAACATCCTTCCAGTTCATCGCTTTCGCCAAGCTTCAGGAAAAAGACACACAAAGGCCCCATCATCATAAAACAGCCTGCAAAAAGAATCCCGGAAGCAAAAGAGTATGATTCGGCCATGTACCCGATTATCACAGGCATAAGCCCGCCCCCAAGCAGAAAGGACAGGGGTGGGCCCAGGCTGTTGGTTACACTGCGCAGGGCCGGAGGTGCGGTACGCGAAATTGCAGCAAATCCTGCCGGAAAAAATGCTGAAAGCACAGCCGGTTGCAAAAAAAGAACCAGCACCAGTATTTTTCCTTTCACAACCGCCAGCAGAATTGTCAGTATTGCTGTGATAAAAAGCGTTCCGGCCATAACTGTTTTCTGTCCCACACGATCAGCCAGCCAGCCGGCAAGAAAAACAAAAACAATCCCGGATAACTGGGAGAGTCCAATGATTATATTGGCCGAAGTAAGATCAAAACCTCGCTCAGTGACAAAGAACAGGGGCAGCATCGCAAAAATCCCTGCATTCCCGCCAACCGCCATGGCAAAAAGAAGGACCATGATCCAGAAGGAAGGATTACTTCCAACTGCCTTAGCATTTTTTATATTCATTGCCTTTCCCGGAAAAGCACCCCCCCTCCCTTTCAGGGTGTAAACAAATGCAGTGAATAAAGCAATTCCTGCCCAAACCAACAGAATCGTTCGCCAGCTGAACCACTGCAGAAGTGTTGCAGCAATCAGCGGCGCCGAAACAAAACTCAAAGGAGGAGCCAGCTGATGAACACTGAGCCCTTTGCCCCAATCCGACCTCTGGATTTCCGCAGTGATTGTCGCAATCGCGGAAGGCAGATGAAGCGATCCGGCAAAACCAACAATCATCAACAGTAACCCAATTCCTTCACGGGTAGTTATAAAACTGAACGGGAGGAGGGCCAGACCAATGAGCCAGGCCGACAATTTCAGGGTGCCAAGATGTTCAATCCTCGAAGAAATCAAACCTGAACAGAGGGGCGCAAGCAGGTACCCGGAAGACATCATAAGAAACAGCATCCCCGCATCACTGTGACTGAGGCCAAGTTCCGCTTCAATTTCAGGCATGAGCGGCGCAAACAGCATCCTTGCGACAAAACCCAGATAAAACAACCAGGCGAGAAATACAAGCATGCCTGCCTTGTCTTTGAAGGTCTCGGGCATTGGACAATCATACAACCCTGTCTCATCCATAAAATGTCCTGACTTTTTCCTGTTTAAAACCCTCTGTACCCTATAATATCAGCTGTTCCCGATCCGGGAATCAACCCTGCTAACATTACGTCATTAGCACAAAAACAACAATGCAAAACATAAAATATTACATACAAATTATCCTTGACTTCAACCGGCCCGGATGTAATATTAGTTTCATATAGAAGTTTGTCAATTCCGACATGTGAAACTTTTTCTGATAAAAACATTTTTTCTACGAGTTTCCTGCAGGGATTAAAAAATGTGACCGTGTATTGTCTACCTGCCGTTCATACAGTTTTGACTGTATTGATCCGCAGACTCTGGTTAAATGACAATACACACCCTTTTTTCGACATATTGACATCTTCTGATTGATTTTGTTCCGACCGGCTCCTGGAACCGGTCACTATTACATACAATCATCCTCGGTTGGATTACTGCTAAAACCAGCCCGATCTTGAATCACGACATTTCACCGGTAAACTGACTGAAGAGAGGCAAGTGATTTTTGTATTTCAAACTCTTATCAAGAAAAACATCACACGCCCCGGATTCATGTTGATATTATTTTCAACCCCGGTAAACGGGATAACAAAGGATAAGTACTCAGGTTACTCCTGATACTGCATCTTGGAGAGGAAAATTATGACAGCAGTTACAACAGACCCTTACAGCGGGTTACAAATGGTCGAACTCAGTCACCTGTGGGGGCATAACGCGCCTTCCATGCCAGGTATTCCCGATGTCATCATGTACCGCTCGGTCAAACATGCTCAGCATGGTGTTATGGCCCAGCGTCTGAAGATGATCATGCATTCCGGAACCCATATGAACAGTCCCCTGCATCTCATCCAGAAAGGTGCCGGGGCAGCTGATATCCCCCTGGAGCACTTTTTCGGCAACGGCGTTATTGTCGATATCCCCAAAAAAAGGTGGGAACTGGTGACAGCCGCTGACCTTGAAAAGGCAACACCAGCAATCCAGGAAAATGATTTTGTTGTCATCGTCACAGGCTGGCATGAAAAATACTCCGACAGCCTGGAATATTTCGGTGAATCTCCCGGCCTTTCAAAGGAAGGAGCCCGGTGGCTGGTTGATAAAGGATGCAAACTGGTGGCCATTGATACACCCCAGATAGACCATCCCCTGGCAACTTCCCTCGGCCCCCATCGGGGCGGTCCACTGATGAACCGGCTCACTGCAAAATATGAGGATGAAACCGGGCTTGATCCGAAGAAGGAACATCCCGAATGGAATATTGCTCACAAGACTATTCTGGCCGCAGGCATTCCCACAATTGAACAGGTTGGCGGTGATGTTAAAACCATGGTCGGCAAACGGGCCACCCTTTACGCCGCCCCCTGGAACTGGAAACACGGCGATGCCTGTCAGGTTCGCTTCGTCGCCATCACGGACCCCACCGGCAACTGCAGGATTGAACCCGGTAAATCAGAATAGTAGAAGGAGAAAACAATGAGTTTACAGATATACAATCTCAGCCAGCCATGGGGACATCATATGCCGGAATGGCCGTCCACTCCCGGAATCAATGTCCATGTGAAAAAATTTCATGCCAAAGACGGCCTCTACATGACCGAGTTTGAAGGTATCATGCACAGGGGTACCCATATGGACGCCCCCCTGCATGTCACAGAGAACACACCCTGCCTCATGGGTTATCCCCTCTGGCGATTTTTTGGAACCGGTGTCGCTGTTTCCATTCCCAAGAAAAAATGGGAAGTGATTACGGCAGAAGACCTGGAAAATGCCCGTCCGAAAATCCGTGAGGGTGACATTGTCATGATCAATACAGGAATGCATACCAAGATGGCTGATACTGATGAATATTATGCCTATTCCCCCGGAATCTACCGGGACGGTGCCCAGTGGCTGGTGGACAGAAAGGTGAAAATGGTGGGTTATGATGTTCAGGCAAATGATCATCCCATGGCCACAAAACTTGTTGATCACGGTCTTGGCCCGACCCATCCCCACCTCATCGAAGAATACAAGGAATATTTCGGACGTGACCCCAAGGAGGATTTTCCAGACTGGGAGGCAGGACATAAAACACTGATGGTCAAGGGAGGTATTCCAGGTATTGAAAACGTTGGTGGCGACCTGAACAAGGTTACCGGAAAACGCTGTACTTTCATGGCGTTTCCCTGGCGCTGGCAGGGTGGTGAAGGATGTGCAATCCGCGTCCTTGCTGTAATCGATCCGGACCAGACTTTCCGCTTTGAAAAAGGGTAACAACTCTATGATATAATAACATCGAAACCAATGTCGTTAACTTAGTGATGAGTCCCATTCTGACCTCGTCCGGCCAGGGTCAGAATGGGACTTTTCCGAACCATCTTGTCCTTAAGTTAACGACATTGACATCGAACCTGTAATTGCTCACAGACACCAAAGATTTTTCAGGTTTTTCTGTTCCCTTTTATCGATCTGTATTGACATAAGAGGCTGTGAAAACCGGGGGCCTGTAAACAAATTACGCAGAATATTCAATCAACGTCCAGCGGCCCCCTTCCCCGACTGAATTCTCCAGGTCACTGCCACTGCTTTTTTTCGGTTCACCAAACAATTCATATTTCTGACCATGTACCGGTTCACCCGGCAGATTTTTCTGCTTAATCAGACAGTTCAGTCATTCATCCTGCTATTTACCATCACCTGAAGTACACAGTGCCGGTGAATAAAAAAAATAATTGTTGCTTCAAGGCCACGAACCAGTTCTTCTTATATAACTTTCGTCTGATCCAGCAGACGAATGGCATATGGTCAGGGACACAGCATTTTCACACGGTTCCGAATGGCCGCCCAGTGCAGAACTTAGGTTTCACAGCATCGCTGACTGAAGAAAAGGAACTTCTCCATGGCCGAGAGTAATAACTTGTTGAAAAAACTTGCCCGTCAGATTCATGCTCTGGAAAAAGAAAACCGGTATCTCAAACAATCCCTTCAGAAATTTGAAAAGAGAACGGTTCTTTTTCAAAACCTGATTGAATATGGTGTGGATGCCATTTTCTGTGGAGATTCTGCGGGCAACATTATTTATGCCAATCAAAGAGCTGCAACCTTAACCGGTTATTCAAACTCAGAATTACTGTCCATGAGAATGTCGCAGTTATTTTCCCCGGAAGAACGGCAGCGTGCACCCTTAAAATACGATCGCCTCAGACAGGGAAAGACTGTTATAACAGAACGATTACTCACCCGCGGAAATGGCACCACAGTCCCCATTGAAATGAACAGCAGAATGATGCCTGATGGCACCTACCACAGTTTTTTCCGCGATATCTCTGAGAGAAAAGAGGCGGATAAAGCTTTACGCGTTTCCGAGGAAAAATTCTCCCGCGTTTTTCAGCTCAGTCCTGATGTCATTGTTCTCAGTCGGCTGGAGGACGGCCTGTACCTTGAAGTCAACCGGGGATTTACAGAAACACTGGGCTGGACTCCTGAAGAAGCCGTAGGCCACAGAACCGATCCCGGTGATCTTGATATATGGTGTAACCTCGAAGATCGGGAAAAAATGATCTCTGGTCTGGTTGCCCATGGTGAGATTACTGATCTGCAGGCCGAATTTAAGCATAAGGATGGACATGTTGTTATTGGATTGATGTCAGCCAGAATCATTGATATTGATGAAACGCCCTGTGTCCTGTCGGTAGCCCGCAATATTACGGAACGCGTCCGGGCCAGGGAGAAAAAAATAGCCTTTGAAAAACAGATGCTTCAGGCGCAGAAATTAGAAAGCCTTGGTGTTCTTGCCGGAGGTATAGCCCATGATTTCAATAACATTCTGACCGCTGTAATCGGGCACTGCGAACTTGCCCAGCAACGCCTTTCTGCGGAGTCACCGGCTATGGAGAATCTTCGCCAGATTAATATCGCAGCGGGCCGGGCTGCTGACCTTGCCAACCAAATGCTGGCCTATTCAGGCAAGGGAAAATTTGTCATAGAACCATTAAACATTTCACGGATTATTGAGGAAATGGCTCATATTCTCTCGGTTTCCGTCAGTAAAAAGGCAATAGTCCGTTACGATCTGGCCCGTGATCTGCCCAGCGTCGAAGCCGACGCGACACAAATGCGCCAGATCATCATGAATCTTGTTATCAATGGTTCTGATGCCATTGGCGATGAAAATGGTGTAATTGCTATTTCAACCGGGATCATGGAGTGCGACCGCTCCTATTTACGGAATGTTCAACTTGAGGCAGACCTGTCGCCCGGTCGGTATGTTTTTTTCGAGGTGGCTGATACCGGCTGTGGAATGACAAGTGAGACAATGCAGCGTATTTTTGAACCATTTTTCAGTACAAAATTTACCGGACGGGGACTGGGGATGGCTGCAGTCCTCGGCATTGTCCGCAGTCATGGGGGAGCCATAAAGATTTACTCGGAAGTCAACAAGGGAAGTACATTCAAGGTCCTGCTGCCCTCTTCCAAACTTACTGCTGTTCAAAATGAAACCGTACCCGAGACCATCTCCCTCTGTGGCAGCGGACTGGTTCTGCTTGTTGAGGATGAAGAGATCGTCCGTGACATCAGTAAGGCGATGCTTCAGGATTTTGGTTTTGAAATTCTCACTGCCCACGACGGGAAAGAGGCGGTAACAGTTTTCAGAAAACACCACAGGAATATCCGTTTTGTACTGATGGATTTAACCATGCCATATATGGATGGCGAAGAAGCTTATCGTGAATTGAGAAGAATAGACCCTGGGGTGAAGGTTATTATCTGCAGTGGTTACAATGAACAGGACGTTTCACAGAAATTCGTCGGCAAAGGATTGGCTGGTTTTCTCAAAAAACCATACCAGATCCAGGAATTACAAAAAATGATCCGTCATATTCTTGAGGACTAACCGTTCCTGCCCGTTATTTTGTGCAAAAAAGCCGCGAACAGCAAATGCTTTTCGCGGCCTTTTTTTATCATCTCATCCCCATGACTGACAACCCAGCAGAAGGCTGCTTAAGACATCAGTACATCATATTTGGTAACACAAGGATAATCTGAGGGAAAATCGCCAGAATAATGGTTCCCACCAGGACTGCGATCATAAAGGGTGCAATACCACGGAAGATTGATTCCAGAGCCATTCCTCCACCGGGAAGACTTCTCGCCACACCGTAAACCACGTAAACATTGATCCCAACAGGTGGTGTAATAACCCCCATCTCCGTCACCATGACGATAATAATACCGAACCAGATCGGATCATAGCCAAGGCCAAGAATAAGGGGAAAGAAAATCGGTACCGTGAGCATTACCAGGGCCAGGGAATCCATGAAACAACCACCGATAAAATAGACCATGACCACCATTCCAAGAATCGCAAGAGGCGGCAGGTCAAACCCACCTATCCATGAAGCGATGTCATAAGGTATCCTGGTGACAGCCAGAAACTTTCCGAATACAGTGGCACCGGCCACAAGCATCATGACCATACAGGAAGTTTTCAGGGTCTCATACAGTGCGTCCACAAACCGCTCCCAGCTGATCTGTCTGCGCAGCATGGAAACCGCCAGAACGCCCATCACTCCAACGGCCGCAGCCTCGGTCGGTGTGAAAAGGCCAAAGAACAATCCACCCATGACCAGGGCAAAAACAGTCAGCGTCTCACCCATACCGCTCAAGGACTTCAACCTCTCCTTCCAGGAGAATTTCTCCCCTCTAGGTCCCTGCTCCGGCATGAAAAAACACCAGATGGTAATGGCAATAATGAACAGGATGGTCACCAGCAGGGCAGGCAGAATACCGGCCATGAAGAGTTTTCCTATCGACTGCTCCGTCAAAATACCATATACGATAAGTACAACACTGGGAGGCATGATCATACCCAGGCCACCACCCGAAGCCACAGAACCCGCAGCCAGCTCATCGCAGTAATTGAATTTTTTCATTTCAGGGAGCCCGACAGTAGCCATGGTTGCAGCCGTTGCCGCACTAGATCCACAGACAGCTCCAAAAGCTGTACACGCTGTAACGGTCGCGATTGCAAGCCCTCCTCTTTTATGACCGAGAAATTTATAGGCTGCCTCATAGAGTTTACTGCTGATCCCTGAATTAAAGGCAAGCTGCCCCATAAGAATAAAGAGGGGAATGGTCGTCAGACCATAGGAAGAAAAAACCTCGTAAAAATCTTTTGCCAGCAGATTCAAGCCACCTTTCAGCGAAGCCATAATACTAAAACCCAGGAAACCTACAGTTGCCATGACATATGCAACCGGCATTCGGGTCATAAATACCACGATCATCAATACTATTCCGGTGACGCCGATTAGTGTGGAATTCATCTTTTTCTCAAATTTGAAATGGTTTTTAAAATACTGACAAAAATTGTCATGGTAAGGATGACAAAGCAAGCCGCCAGCAGAAAAATAATCCAGTATTCAGGTAACTGGAGATTCATGGACAGCTCACCTGATTCCCTGACTTTATAGCTGTAAATAAACATCCTCCAGGTTACCAGAATAAAGAGGATCAGACAGAGTGTTTCCGTAAACAGCTTGACGATATCCCTTACTTTTCTTGGGAATTTACGGATAAACAGCTCAACCCCGATATGTCCTTCCTCCGCATGAGTAAATGGCAGTGAAGTGGCGATAGCGATCACTCCCATGAAACTGACCAGTTCCACTGAGCCGAATATGGGGTGCTTAAACAACCTGCCCACCACATCCACACAGGTCAGAATGGCCATGCCAAACAGGAAGAATGCCCCGACAACTTTTAATTTCTCAGCAATAAACTGCAGTATTTTATCAATTGATTCCATTGAAAGGTCTCTTTTAACATTCGTGAAAATGGTTTGCCGATATTTGATCAGGAGTCACGCGGTCATTTTCATAAAAATTCATATTGTTCAGATGCGACCCCTTACCGGGGCAGCAACCGCTGTAATTGGTCACAGGGGTAACAACTCTGTGATTTTATTACCTCTGAAGAGAGGCGAAAAACTGGAGTGCCTGTGAGCAATTATGTCAAGATCCTGCAGGATATCAACAGCCTGCAAAGAAAAGGGGGCCTCACTCGGAACAAAATCGGCCCCCTGTATCATTACAATATCCTGAATTTGTGACGGCCTCGTGATATTTTCCTTAATAAGACACTGAGAATACAATTATAATTCACACATTCCAGTCTGTTTGAAAAATTCACAACCTTCCTTCGACCCCTGCGATCACGGATTCAGGAATTTGTTATTTTTACATTCTGGCTTTAAGACCATCACGAATGGTTTTTATTACAGCAGCCCCGTCAATACCTTTCTTATCCAGTCCGGCTGCATATTTATCGATGACCGGAGCCACAGCCTTCTTCCAACGCTCAACCTCTTTCGGGTCCAGTCCGGCTGCAGTATTTCCCTGTTCCATAAAAAATCGGAGTCCGGCCAGATCGCTTGAGTCCCAGGCCTCACCATGCTTGATGGACCATTCCGCATTTATCGCCTCAATCGCATCCTGATCTTTTTTATCAATAGCACTCCATTTGTCCTTGTTCATGGTAACAAAAAATGTTGTGGTGTAGGCGACAGGATAAACACAGACAGCATATTTGGTTACCTCACCAAGCTTCCAGCCTCTGTTTGCCTCCAGAGGATATGCACTGCCGTCAACAACACCTTTCTGCAGACTCTGATATGAATCAGCCATTCCCATTGCAACTGGAGTTGCTCCAAGAGCTTTTACCGCTTCCGCACTCATACCTGTGGACCGGATCCGCAGTCCTTTCAAATCTTCAAGTTTGGTGATCTGCTTGTTCCTGGTGTGAATAAAGCCGGGTCCATGGGCGTGGAGATACATTAACTTCGTATCGTTGAATTCCTTCGGTTTCAATTTATTGTACAGTTCATTTGCCACGGCGGTGGCTGTGATACCGGAAGTATATCCAAAGGGCAGATCCAGGGCGGAAATTACAGGAAAACGTCCACGGGTATAAGCCAGAACGGAAAAACCGATATCCGCGATACCATCAGCAACACCATCATAAATCTGTTTTCCTTTCAAAAGACTGCCGCCGGGATAATATTCTATTTTTACTCTGCCATCAGTGCGTTTTTCCACTTCCTTGCACCAGGACTCTGCCAGTTTGCTCTGGATATGAGTCGGCGGGAAGAAATTTGCGTATTTCAGCGTAACGGTTTTTGCAGTGGAAATGGACGGAGTTACAAGTAAGAATGTGAAAAAAGAAAAGACCAACGTACAGGTAAAAACGATTTTTTTCATGTTGCTGTCTCCCTAAGTGTTGTTTGCGATGAAACTTCCCGTTTCGAATTACCCCTTGCTGGCATCCTCCTTTATGCCACAGGGATTGAAAATAATATGACCTAATTTTCTTCTGCTTTCCAGGCTGCAACACCCGATTGTCTAAGACCGGGAATCAGCAGAAGCACTGAAAAAACGGACGCTGTAAACCCTATCATAAAAGGTCCGAAATAGGAACCGGATCGATCAATTGTCCAACCGCATATCACTGGTGACAAGATAGAACCAATTCCCAGGAAAACCGTCCAGAAACCGATAACGGTGCCCGCCACAGTCCTGGGAAAGAAATCCATTGCCGCTGCGGCATAAACAGGCCATACAGCTCCAAATCCCAACCCGACCATGACAACAGAACAAATTTTCAGCTGAAATGCACTCAAGTTGACAATACCCAGACATCCGGTGCCAAGCAAGGCCCCGCAGAGCATCATCACCTGAATCCTGCCCCATTTGTCGGACAAAACGCCCAGAATAATTTTCCCTGCCATTCCCGACACAGCAAGCAGCGAAAAAAGCCGTGTCGCATCCCTGTATGACAAATGCAGTTCCTCAACTCCATAAACACCGAGAAAAGTAAAAGGGATAAGAACGATAAAACCAATAAGCAGATATGAACAACCGATAAGCCACAGCTGTTTTTTTTTCAAAATCTGCATGTATGACACCTTTGTTTTCCGATTTCCCCTGCTCTTTTCATTCCACTGCCGGGAATCATCCTCCCCCGGGGCATTTCTTACAAGAATAAAATTCAACAACGCGACGAAAAAACCGAAAATACCCATGGCATGCCAGCCTGCCTGCCAGGATGAGCGTTCAACAACAACCGGCAGGATCATTCCCCAGGAAGCTATGCCCACTCCACTCCCCATGGTGGCAAATGCAAGTGCCGTACCCCTGTGTCCATCCTTCACCCAGAGTTGAACCAGGGAAACTACCGGAGCCCAGCAGGCCGCATGACCTATTCCTGCGAGGGAGAAAAAAACAGCCGCCTGTCCCAGGGTGACAGCATAGGACATCAGCAAAGCCCCGGCTGCCATCAGTGCGGGAAAAACTGTTAAAATCAGGCGGGAATCATACCTGTCGGAGAGTAATCCGAGTAACGGTGAAAAAAGCGTATAAGCCACAAAATACGACGCATATATGATTCCGGCCTGCGTTTTGCCGATTTCAAGGGACTCAATCATTCCGGGGAGCAGCATTCCATAACCATACCGGATACCGTAGGCGATGGACACCGTGAAAAATGCCGCAATGATAATTGCGTATCCCCTCATCTTCATATGACCGCATCCATATTTCACCATGCATTTTGTGCTATGTAAAATTACATGCAACCAAAGTTTTGTCAATCATTTTTGTTGATTTTACGCCCTTTCCCGCCAGATTTTCAGACCCAGACTGTTCCGAGAAAACAACTTTTTTCCAAGTCAATTTCAACGGTCTGCCTGTCTCCGGCAGGCGATAAAATCTCAACGCAATAGACAGACCCGTCTTCCTCCAGTCCGTCAAACTTAAAATCCCCGAATCCATCGCTCATCTGCTCAGCCACAGGATCACCATCTTTCAGCAACCTTACAGTTGCCCCTTCAACACAATCCGATTGCTCTTTATCACCTTTCGCAACAGTTCCTGCGATAAAAGCACTATTGAAGCGGTGGAGGTTTTTATAAAAACAACGGGGCTCCGCCCCATGTTTTTCTCCGCCATATCTTTTTAACCCCTCATCCCTGATCAGTCGCTCAAGTTCTTCATTCTCTAAAAAGACAAAGGAAAGTGCGCCGGTCGGGCAGGCCTGTACACACCGTGTTTTCTTCCATCCCTGATCAAGAAGGTGGGCGCAGAAAGTACATTTCTGGGGAATCTGTTCTTTTTCATTCCACCAGATGGCGCCAAAGGGACAGGACGAGACTATCTCCTGTCTCCCCTTTGCCTTCTGCGGATCAATAATCACTATCCCGTCTTCCCTCCTGTACACGGCCCCTTTTTCCGCAGCAGAAACGCAGGGCGCATTGTCACAGTGAAAACAGGGTTGCGGCAGGTAGGCCACATCAACATAGGGGAATTCCCCCCTTTCTCTTCGTCTGATATTGATCCAGCGCTGACCGTGAAGAGGCTGGGACAGGCTGATCCCCGGCCAGTCATTGCCGCAGTGCTCGTCCTTACAGGAAAGAAAACAGTTATTGCAGTTTTCACATTTGGCAATATCAATAATAAAGGCATATTTTTTCATTATTCCCTCCTTTCCACCCAGGGCTCAACCTGAACCAGGCATGAATTGGAAGCAGTTGAATGCGATCTTTTGATTATATTTCTGCCAGGAGTAAGCAGATTGATACAACCACCCCTGTCCGGTGAATTCCCCGGTTCTCCCAGGGGGTCATACACCGCGGATCCTTCAGGGGACTGTACTGTACCCGGCGGCAGTCTGTCTGTCACATGGGCGGCACAGATCACTTCCCCGCGATCGTTAAACAGCTTGACAAGGCTGTTATGTTCAATCCCCCTTCTGCCCGCATCCCCACGGTTTATTCGTACAATCCAGTAATAATAGCCATCTATCAGTACCCGATGATCCTTGACATCATTGATGATGGAATTCTTACCGTCGAACATGGTGTGAAAGCTGTAACGCGGATGGGGAGAGATAAGATTGAGAGGATATTTTTCATACAGCTCCAGATTATGATGGCCCTCCCAGGACGGCCGGAATTTTGAGATTGGCGGCCGCTCCGGATCATCCGGGGCAAATCGCTTGAGGCTCGATGATTCAAATTCCAATTTTCCTGACTGGGTCTGCAGCCCCTTTCGCCACTCTTCAGTGTAATCAGAGGGCAGAGGGGAAAGTTCAGGCACATTTTTCTTCGTTCCTTCAGCAAACCAGCGATAGGAAACCGGGGCCCGGTTTTCCTCCAGGGGAGCCGGAACAACATAGTACCCCTTCTTCATGAAATCCCGCCAGGAAATAACCGTAGGCAGATCACTTGCATCAAAGAGCCTGCGACACCATTCAATCTCGGTGATCCCTTCTGAAAAGAGGGTCCCCAACCCCAGCCGTTTGGCCAGATCGAGAAAGATCTGGTAATCGGACCGACTTTCCCCCAGGGGCTCGATACATTTATGCTGCATGGTGATAACCCTGTGGTTCCACTGGATAAACTGCTGATGACTGTAGCCACCGGAATTCGCCGTCTCACCAATATCCCATCGTTCAAAATTGGTGCAGGCGGGCAAAATAATATCTGCAAATTTTGCCTCACCCTCAAACCAGATAGATTGATTAACCACAAATTCCAGATTTTCGCTGCGATAGGCCCTGGCAAAACGGTTCGAATCCGCCATGGTACCAAAGTGTGAACCGCCATATTTATAGTACATTCTCGACGGAGAATGGCCGGGAGCAGGATAGGTTATTTTTTTGAACTGCCCCTCGATGCTTTTCGGATCGGTGGGATATCCCTCACAGGAAAGATTGAGAATCGCCTCGGGTATCCGCAATCTCGGGATCATCTGGGAGACCGAATTCATGGAAGGAAGCTGGGGCATTCTCTGGTACATTGAAATACGCAGGCCGGTATAGTCAAGATCTCCCGAAAGCCCGCCCTCGGCATAGCCCGGAAAATAAAAGTTTGTGTCAACCGGTGCCCCCTGCTGCAGGCAGCCCATGTTGATCCCGGGCTTGCCCAGTCCCTGCATGGCCATCAGGCAGACCATGGAACGGGCCCACTCTATACCGGTGGCACAACGGCATGCCCCGCCGAATCCAGCCAGTCCTCCCGGCGAGAGATAGGTTTTTCTCGTTCCCCACTGCCTGGCGAGTGCCCGGACAACCCTGCCTGGAACCTCTGTTTCCTTTTCCTGCCATTCCGGGGTTTTTTCTATTCCGTCCTCTTTACCGAGAATATAATCCCGCCATTTCTCAAAACCGACCGTTCGTTTTTCCACATAGTCATGATCGTAAAGCTCTTCCGTGATCCAGACATAGGCAATGGCCAGGGCCATGGCGTTACCGGTATCCGGACGCGGAGCAATCCATTTGCCTCCCAGCAGCGCAGCAGTATGATTATAGTAGGGATCAATGTGCACCATCTTTATGCCCAGAGACTGGGCCCACTGCCTGCGAACCGTACCCTCGAAAGCGCCGTAAACCCCGCTTGTCGACTCCGGATCACTGGACCAGAAAACGATCATTTCCGCTTCTTTCAGACAATCCTCCACGGTACCATAAGTGTCTGTGGCACCATTACGAATACTGTTTCCCCAATGGTGCATGGCGCCCCAGTACCACCCTTCCCAGCTGTCGGGATTATGAACCACATGACTGGAACCGATGGAATTCATAAAGCGTGTTTTTGCACTGAGCCAGTAGCCGATGTTCCCCCAGGTATGATGGGAACCGGAACCGTTCATAATGGCACCGGGTCCATGTTCCTTCTTTACCCGTTTTATCTCTGAAGCGACAATATCAAGGGCTTCATCCCAGCTTATCCTCTCATATCCAGAAATACCGCGATTGGCGCAGTTGCGTTCGCCATTTGGATCAAAATCGATCCGCTTCATGGGGTAAAGCAGACGATCTTCTGAATAAATCAAGGATTTGAGACCGAAAACATAGGGGTTCACCGTCCCTTTCCTGGGAGGAGTGAAGGTTTTTCCACGGGCATGAATAGTCCAGGAGGCCCCGTCACTGTCCTCAAATTCTATCGGAGTAATTCTGATGATCCTACCCTTCTTAACGTAGACAAATACCGGCCCGCCATTGGTATTGCTGACATAGCGGGTAAGCCCGTCTCCCATATCAATGCCGTATGGCGGCGGTGAAGACTGCCCGCTCATCATGTTCAGGGTCTGCATGAAATGGATGGTATTCTGCTCATCCCCCTGCACATCGACCCTGAAATTCTTCATGGCATTGATCTGGGCCAGGGAATCCCTGGGAGAAGTCATAAGTTTTACTGCCGTCACACTATCGGTGAAAACCATGCTGACATCCACCTTGCCGGTAAAACCTTTCCCTGAAAAAACTTCCCCGTTTTTCAGTATAAAAATCCGGCCATATCCTCCCCGGATTTTTATTTCCGCGACATAATCCCTTTCCCCCAGCCGCTTCCTGAAATCAGCGGACAGACCACTCTTCATCACCATCATGCGGTAAGCCAGGTACAACAAGATCCGAAAGACCAGATTGGCAACCGCTTCCGACCGTATCAAAAATGTATCAACCATAAATGCGACCATATACTTCCTCCTGTGCTGCAGTTCCATAAACATTACATGCAATATTGGCGCCAGATACAGTTAATTCTTTCTGTTTATTTATAGTAAGATGCGAGTGGCACTCGCATTGAGTTACCTTATATGGTGACAACTTTTACCATATAAGGTAATATACACTCAGCTCACCAAATAAGGTAAAAAACGCCCCGAGCCAGATAAACAAATGGATGAGAACCTTTTTTTCAAAAAAGCCACCCTGCTGATCTGCAGCAGCCTTGATGTGGAAGTTGCCCTGTGGCGATGTTTCGGATTTATCCGAAATTATCTGCCGGCGGATGCAATGTATCTGAACATTTATGAGCCGAGCATCAGCGGTATCCGTTACGTGGCCATGGCCGATGACCGGGGCGGAAAAAAAATCGGTCAATCAATCAAGCTGCCGGCTGGCCTGATCCAGGCCATTGAAAGCGGCAGGCGGCTGCAGGATTATCTCATCATCAACAGTCCCGATGACGACCCCCTGGGAAGGATTATCACAACAGAACTGCAGTTAAAAGATTATTCCTTTATCGCCCTGCGCCTCTTTATCGAAGGCCATCGCCTTGGTGTAATCGATCTTTTCGCCAAAGGTCATAACCGTTTCTCCGAAAACCACGCGCATCTGCTGGCACAGCTCCGCGAACCTTTTGCCATTGCCATGGCCAATGCCCTGAAACACCAGGAACTGCGGGATCTGAAGGAAAGCCTGGTTTCAGATAACCGTTACCTCAACAGCGAACTAATTTCCCGGGCAGGCGATGAAGTCATCGGAGCTGAAACCGGTCTGAAGGATGTCATGGACAAGGTGGTTCAGATCGCCCACCTCAAAACAACCGTACTGTTATTCGGCGAAACGGGAACAGGAAAAGAGGTCATAGGCAATGCCATTCATCGTCAGTCCCCCAGACGCGACAAGCCTTTCATCAAGGTCAACTGCGGAGCTATCCCCGAAAATCTTATTGACAGTGAACTGTTCGGTCATGAAAAGGGCGCCTTCACCGGAGCGGACCGCCAGAAACGGGGCCGTTTTGAACGGGCCAACAAGGGTACGATCTTTCTTGATGAGATAGGAGAGCTGCCACCCTGGGCCCAGGTCAGACTGCTGCGGGTTCTGCAGACCCAGGAGATTGAGAGGGTCGGCGGTTCTCCACCGATTAAACTTGATATCCGGGTGATTGCCGCCACCCATCGCAACCTGGAAAAGATGGTCGAAGAGGGCAGTTTCAGGGAGGACCTGTGGTTCCGTATCAACATGTTCCCCATATACATTCCTCCCCTCCGGGCACGCCCTGGAGACATCCCCCTGCTGGCGGCATGGTTCATCAAAAAGAAGTCAAGGGAACTCGGAATATTTCCCGTACCCGGCATCGCTCCTGAAGCTCTCAACACCCTTACCCGCCAGACCTGGCCCGGTAATGTTCGGGAACTCGAAAATGTGGTGGAACGAGCTTTGATCCAGCATCGCCATGGTCCCCTCTATTTTCACCGCCCCAAGAAAATCGCTCCGGTCGTGGAAAATGATTTTTCCCTGCAGGTTACACCTGTACCGGTTCCCCTGGACGAAGTCATCCGGACACATATAATAGAAACACTGCAGGCGGCAAAAGGAAAAATCAACGGGAAGGGCGGCGCTGCGGCAATGCTTGCCATACATCCAAACACGCTCCGCAACAAAATGAAAAAACTGGGCATTGAGTTTGGTCGCAAGGTCAAGTAATTACAAGCAATTACTCGCAGAGTTATTATCCCTGTGACCAATTACAAGGGCTCCCGGTTACTGAGAAGATTGACCCATGCGACAAAATCTTCAATGTATCTTTGTAGACGGACTTTTGTCCCTTCATCCGAAAGCAGTCCTCTATCATTAAACTTTTTCTGAACCTCCGGAACCAGGAAAGGTGGCGAGGGGACAACCGGTGAAAGAGTACTGGACAGGATATCCCGCAGGTGGTTCTGTGCCCTGGCTCCTCCGACCACGCCCTTGGCTCCGCTCAGGATCGCCACAGGTTTCCCGGCCAGAACAGATTTATAGGCCGGGCGGGAAGCCCAATCAATGGCATTTTTCAACACACCGGAAATACTGTAATTATATTCGGGAGTCGCAAAAATAACACCGTCACAGTGTGCAAGTTCATCAAGCAACCTCCGGACTTCGTCAGGCCTGTTTTCCCTGTCCGCGTCAAGATCTCCATTGTACAGAGGTAACCCAGAGCAATCAAAAAGAGTAAGAGACACGCCCTCTGGCAGGCAGCGCCCCGCACTCTGCAGCAAACCTGTATTATAGGATTTCTCCCTGATACTGCCACTGATCCCCATAAGTATCATATATTAACCCCTTTTCTGCATATGTTCGGGTTTCCTGATCTTGTGAACTCGGCCGGCAAACTCGCCGGCCTCCATATTTCTGCCAACAGTCTTATAGAACGCCGCCAGCGTCTCATAGACAATAAGAAGATGCATTTCATTGGCAACCTGATCCTTCTCAAGAATTTTCCGTGCCTCAAGAAGCAGACGTTCAGCATCTTCATTATTACCGGCAATCATCTCCAGAGTTGCGAGATTGTGCATACTCTGAGCTACAACAGGATGTTCCGGACCCATGGCCGATTTCCAGATTGACAGAGACTGGAGCAGGTATTCTTTTGCCTCCTGAAGTTTACCGGACTCTCTGGCCAGCCCTGCAAGGTTTTCAAGGGACTGGGTTGTGGCTGGATGGCGTTCTCCAAAGGCGGCTTGTCGTATTTTCAGTGCTCTCTGGTGCTGTTTCACAGCAAGACTGCGCTCCCCCCTCATACTGTGGAGAATGCCCAGATTGTTATATGACTGGGCTACAGCGGGATGATTCTCCCCAAAGACCTTCTCCCGGACAGCCAGGGATTCATTGAACAGTTTCTGGGCCTGAACAACTTTTTTCTCCTGAAGATACAACTCTCCAAGACTGTTCCGGGCCTGGGCGACGGCAGGATGATCTTCCCCTAAACCTCCAATATACATTTCCAGCGCCTGCTTCTGATATTCCTCCGCCTTTTCTCTCTTCCCCTGGCCGCTATACATGCTTGCTAGTTTTTCCAGGGTTTCTGCCAGCTCCGGATGACCATCATCGGCCATGTTCTGCCTGTAAATCCCCACAGCCTGGTTCAGGAGTGGTTCAGCTGCCTGGAAATGCCCCCTGGCAAGATATATTCCACCAAGATGGCTGAGAATGGAAGCAAAAAGGGGATGATCCACACCAATGCTGTTTTCATAAAGAACCAGGACACGCCTGAAATATTTTTCAGCTTCATCCAGGTTTCCAGTCTGCTGTTCTACGGTACCCAGCCGCTTGAGGATTTCTCCAAGATCGGGATGGTCTTTTCCAAAAACTTTTTCTCCTGCCTCCACGGCCTGCTCAAGACGGGAACGCGCCTCGCCCATCTTTCCCTGGCCAAGTAAGGCAGTGGCCAGAGACTCCAGGGGAAACAGCGGATCAAACTCCTTTTCCCTGCAGATGGCAAGTATTCTGGTAAGAACTGCCTCAGCTTCCTCGAACCGCTCAATCCGAAGATAAAGCTCTGCCAGATTGGCAAGAGTGTCGGCCACGTCAGCAGATTCCTTGCCGCCCTCCTTTTCAAAAAGTTCAAGGGAGTTCAACAAAACACCTTCCGCTTCATCAAATCTTTCCAGCAGATGATACAGTTCACCGAGATTGTTCAACGATACGGCAAGATCTCTTCCCTCTTTCTTCTCTGCCATTTCCACAGCCGCTTCGGCAATATCAAGGGCTTTATTGTAGTCACCTTCCCGTATGGCGGAAATGGTCTTTTTGTTCAAATCTTCCCAGGTATCACCCATCTTCTCTCCTGACTGACTCTGAATTCAGAGCTGAAAACAACCGGCTCATATCCGCATCGGATATGAGCCGGCTTTACAGATCCAGGTAAACCGGCAAGGCCGGGTTCTATGGCTCGGCCATTTATACCCAGTGGGTACAAAAAGCCAATGAAAATCCTTACTGGGGCAATACAACCTTCAGTCGCGGTTTTTCAAATAAACAACTTCCTGATCAAACGGATAAAATGGTGGTTCCGCTGTTCCCCATCAGGCCGTAGGTCTGGGCCATGGCAACCCTGGCCCCCTCAACCTGACGATCGCCACATCGACCTCGCAGCTGATTGGCACATTCAATGACCTGCCAGATCGCCTGGGCGGAAAGAGCTTCCCCGTGGGAGGAAAACCCTCCGCTGGGATTGACCGGCAGTTTGCCACCGATCTTCGTCAAACCGTCCCGCAGCATTTTATCCGCTTCACCTTCTCCGCAGAACCCGCAGGTCTCAAGATACACCAGGTAATGCCAGGAACTGTTATCGGGCAGTTCAAGCAGATCAATATCCTCCGGCCCGATACCGGCCTTTTCATACGCCTGGCGGGAGGCGGAATAGCTCTCACTGAGCATCGGGGCCTCGGGGACGGACGGGCAGGAAAGGGCGGAAATGCGGATGGTCGGGTCACCATACATGGCACTGCCCATGGTTGTTGCGTTGATCTTCACCGGATTGTCCGCCTTGGCAATCAGCTCTTTGTCGGCTGTAACGATGAGCGCGGCAGCACCCGTGCTCACCGGACAGATTTCATAAAGCCTTAAAGGATCACAGACATAGACTGAATTCAATACTTCTTCCAGGCTGTAGGTTTTTTTGAAACGGGCATGGGGATTTTTAGAGCCGTATTCACTCATCAGCACTTTGACCAGGGCCAGATCCTCTTCGGTTGTGTCGTATTTCTCCATCCGCTTCCTGCACTCCAACGCCCAGTAAATGGGATTGGGCAGACCACCCATCTTCCATCGAATGACGTCCCTGTCCTGAACTGCATTATCGGACTTGGCTGTCAGAAATCCCTTTGGAGAAACATCTGCGCCAAAGGCCAGGGCGGTATCAGTCTCACCTGCAGCTATACTGTTGTAGGCCATTCTGATGGAGGCTGATCCGGTGGCGCAGGCGTTATAAACGTTAACCACGGGAATGCCGGTTTCACCAAAAATAGACTCCAGGTACTGACCGGAAAGATGACCGGCGTTCCCCCCGTAAATAAAAATCCCGGCCATTATCGCCTGGATCTTCTGCCATTCTATATTGGCGTCTTTTAAAGCACCATCAACGGCCACGGCTGCAAAATCAGCAAATACCTGCTCAGAAAAACCCATCCAGGGATGGATCCCTGTTCCTATAATATATACATCTCTCATGGTAATTATCCCTTTTTTATTGATAACGGTAATTGATAACGGTCATTTAAACAGCCTTGAACGCCCAGGTGACTACCTGCTGCTTCTCCTCGTTGGTGTACATCTCAAGCAGGGTTGTTTCCATTTCCATACCGATTTTCAGCGTCTTCAGATCAGTTTCCGTGATGATACCGGTAATCTGGATTTTCTCATCTTCAAATTCCACCAGGCCGATACCGTAGGGGGTGATCTTTTTTTCTGTTTTGAATGGTGCCGGACAGGGATAATATTGAATCGTATAACTGGCCAGTTTTCCTCTTGCCGGAAGAAGCACATCTTCCACTCCTTCTCTTGAACAGCCGGGGCGGTGCTGATAATGCTCTTTCGGGAAAAAGTATGTTCCACAGCTGCTGCATTTCGCACTCATCAATCTCACTTCACCGGTGGACCAGTCCACCAGATTGGGTATCCGGGCTACCTTGTTTGCCATATTTTCCATTGTGTTCTTCCTTAATTAATATCCTGATTTAAAACCCAACTGCTAACGACCGACAAATTTCGGTTTTCTCTTCTCAAGAAACGCGTTGACTCCTTCCTCCTTATCTTCCAGGGAAAGCGCCAGGGCATACATTTCATATTCGTAGTCAAGTCCATCCTGCAGGCTCATCTGCATTCCCTTGTTGATCGCCTGCTTGGCCAGTTTCAGAGCAGCAGAGCTTTTAGCCGCAATCCTGCCCGCAATTTCCTTTGCAACCATCATCAATTCATCCATGGGCACCACCCGGTTCACAAGACCAATCCGGTCAGCCTCGTCCGCCCGGATAATCTCTCCGGTAAAGATCAGCTCCTTGGCCCTGCATACGCCAACAAGACGCTGCAACCGCTGGGTACCGCCACCACCCGGAATAATACCGAGGTTGATTTCAGGCTGGCCGAATTTCGCTTTCTCCGAGGCAATAATCAGGTCACAGGCCATGGCAATCTCGCAACCACCGCCCAGGCAGAAACCATTGACCGCTGCAATTACCGGTTTGCCCAGCTTTTCCACAATGGCTCCAAGACGAACGATATTATGTGCCGCGAACGGAGTTGTCGCGTGAAACTCCTTGATATCGGAACCGGCAACAAAAGATTTGCCGGATCCTGTCAGAATGAGCACCTTGACCGTCTCATCTTCTTCAACATCTTTTACCGCCGCGGCAAACTCTGCCCTGGTCTTGATATTAAGGGCATTCATCGCCTCGGGACGGTTAAAGGTAATAACCGCAATGTTTTCTTCTTTTTCTACAATAATGTTTTCGAAACTCATAATTCCCTCTTTAGGCTGAAAGCATTCTCAGGATGGTTCAGATGCGGTAATCACATCCCGCAATTATAGTCACGCTATATTGCGAGATGGGAGTGCATGCAGCTGGGCCATCCTGTGACTGCTTACGATTTCTTCTGCTGGCGAATGCCATAC